>JBCCPW010000110.1:0-9036 GCA_039024735.1 Bacteroidota bacterium | reverse complement strand
CGAAGACGGCAGAGGCCGAAGGCGAACTGCTCACGCCGCCGGAGGACAAGCCCGCACGCCTCATCAACGCGGTGCTTCCCATCGTCACGCTCGTGGCGACGGTGTTGGTGGGCCTCTGGATCACAGGCACGCAAGAGGTCTCATGGGAGGGAGACTGGCGGGCCATCGACGACATCATCGGGGCGGCGAACTCCTACAAAGCCATGATGTGGGCATCCATCCTGGGCGTCGTGGTCGCGATTGCCCTCTCGGTGGGGCAGCGGATTCTCTCGTTAGAGGAGACGATGGATGCGTGGTTCGTCGGGATGCGCTCCATGCTGCTCGCGCTCATCATCCTCGTGTTGGCCTGGTCGTTGGCGAACGTCAACGACGCCCTCGGGACGGCTCCGTACCTCGTGGACGTGCTCTCGGGCAATCTCCCGGCATGGAGCGTCCCGGCCATCGTGTTTGTGCTTGCCGCCTTCGTGGCGTTCGCGACGGGCTCGTCGTGGAGCACGATGGGCATCCTCATGCCGCTCGTGATTCCGCTCGTGTGGGGCGTCCTCGTGGCGGAAGGCGCGACAGCCGAACTCCACATCCTGTACTCAACGGTCGCCTGCGTCCTCGCCGGGTCGGTCTGGGGCGACCACTGCTCCCCGATCTCGGACACGACGATTCTCTCCAGCCTGGCCTCCCAGTGTGATCACGTGGACCACGTGCGCACGCAGTTGCCCTACGCGCTGCTCTCGGGCACGATGGCGGTTTTCCTCGGCACCATTCCAACCGCTCTCGGAGCGCCCTGGTGGCTGATGTCACCAATCGCGGCGTTCGCGATGGTGGGCGTGTTTGTGGTGCTGTCCAAGCACGTGGAGGAGGAGCCGGTTGCGGCGTGACGCCTTCCGCCTCGGTACCGAGGCGGGGCGAACGGCGGGTTGATCAGATCGGCACCGCGGTCTCACGCCTCGGTGTGACGTTTTGGCACCGAGGCGGGCGTGATCCGTTGCGGGCGTGTTGCGACACGCCCCTACGAGCTGGATCGGATGGCGCAGGCTGAGAGGAATGGTTTGCTTCCTGACCCCTGACCCCTGACCCCTGACCCCTGACCCCTGACCCCTGACCCCCATGACGCCAGAGGTCCTTCACTTGGACAATCACCTTCTCGTCGTCGCCAAGCCCCCTGGAATGCTCTCCCAGGAAGACGCGACCGGCGACGAGGACGTGGTGATGTGGGCCAAGGCGTTCCTCAAGCGTGAGTTCGACAAGCCCGGCAACGTGTTCGTCGGCCTCGTGCATCGGCTGGACCGGCCCGTGGGGGGGGCGATGGTCCTGGCGCGGACGAGCAAGGCCGCGTCCCGCCTCGGTGATCAGTTTCGGGATCGAACAACCGAGAAGCAGTACCTCGCGATGGTGGAGGGGCGCGCCGAGGCGGGTGGCCGGGCGGTGGACTGGCTCATCAAGTCCCACGGCCGGAACCGGGGCACACGCGTCCGGCGTGTGCGCGAGGGCACATCGGGGGCGAAGAAGGCGGTGCTCGACTGGCGCCCTCTGGCGGTTGTGGGCACGCGGTCGCTCGTGGAAGTGACGCTGGAGACCGGGCGGGCACACCAGATCCGTGTCCAGCTCGCAGGTCGCGGCCTGCCCATCGTGGGCGACCTGAAGTACGGTGCGAGCGGACCGCTCGGCGACGGCCGTGGCATCGCGCTGCATGCCACTCATCTCCGCCTGGACCACCCGACCCTTCGCACGCGTTTGGCGTTTGCCAGCCGTCCCCCACGCGCGTGGAACGCCTTCGGGGACGCCATCGCGCGGGCGATGCGACCCGCGTAGTCTGTCCCGCCTCGGTACCGAGGCGGAAGGGGTGGCGCGAGCCGTCGGGACGCAGTTGATTCCAGCCCCCAAGTCCCCAAGCCCCCAGGCCCTATGTCGCTCCCCACGCTGGACCCCGTCGAGGTCCGTGTCCTCGGTGCGCTCGTCGAGAAGTCCCTCGCGACGCCGGACTCGTATCCACTGACCCTCAACTCGGTTCGGTCGGCGTGCAACCAGTCGTCGTCGCGAGACCCGGTCATGGACCTGTCTGAGCGCGACGTCTCCCAGGCGCTCGACCGGCTCATGCGCCGCCGGATCGTCGGCACGGCGAGTGGGGCGGGGCATCGGGTCGCGAAGTTTCGGCACGCGATGGCCGAGGTGCTGAACCTGTCCCGCCGGGAACTGGCCGCGCTGGCGGTGTTGATGCTGCGAGGACCGCAGACCGCAGGTGAGATCCGATCTCGCGTGGGGCGGATGGCCGACCTTGCGAACGTCGCCGAGGCGGAGGAGGTGCTGTGGCTCCTCTCGGATCGCGAGCAGCCGCTCGCCGCGCGTCTTCCTCGCGAGCCCGGTCGTTCGGCCGACCGATTCGCCCACACCCTCGCGGGGGATGTCGCCGCGAGTCCGCCCGAGGCGGAGGACACCACGGCACCCGCCGGTCCAGCCCCTCCAACCCTTGCCGACCGGGTGGCAGAACTGGAGTCTCAGGTGGAGGCGTTACGTGCCGAGTTGACGGGGCTCCGGGACCGCCTCGGTGACGCGGACTGACAAGACGATACCGAACAGCGGGTAAGGTCGGAAGGGCTGTCTGCACATAGGCGAAGTGCGGATGGAATGGAGACGTGGGCACGGTGTCTGTAGGCAACGAGGGTGCTTTGCCCTGACTAGCGGGATGTCAGGGGACTCACAACACACATGTTGTGTGACGCACTGATGTCGGTGAGGCGAGAGACCTTTCAGGGTTCTGCCTCCCATGCCATGATCCACCCCCTTCACACCTCCACTGTTGGCCCCTCCAACGACGAACTCGCCGATGTCCTCGGACAGATGGCGGAGCTGCTCGTGCGCCGAGGCGAGCCCAACCCATACCGCGTGCAGGCCTACCTGCAGGCCGCCGCGATGCTCCGTGACCTCGATGTGCCCGCCTCAGAACTGTACGCCGATGGGGGGCGGGAGGCGCTCACCGCGCTTCCGGGCGTCGGGGTGAACCTCGCGCAGCATCTCGCGGACTACATCGAACGCGGTCGAGTGGCGCTCCGCGACCGGCTCCTCGCGGCCGATGACCCCGTGGCGTTGCTGGAAACAGTCCCGGGCATCGGGCGACCAACGGCCGAGCGTCTCGTCGCCTCGGGCATCCGCACTCTCGCGGCATTGGAGCGGGCCGCCCTCGACGGGCGCCTTGCCGATCTCGCGGGGTTCGGACCGAGGCGGGTCGAGGCGGTCCGGCTCCAACTCAACTCCATTCTCCACCGGTCGGCCCAGCGTCGCGCGCGACGCGTCCGTCGGCAAATGGTGCGTCTCGCCTCGCGCCGCCATCGTACCGAGGCGGTACGACCGGACCCGGCCACGCAGCCTGCCGCCTCTGGAGGCGCTGCCGTGGCCACGATCTACCCGTTCTTCCCGCCCGCAGCGGCGTAAAGGGACGGGTGGGGCGGGGATCCCGCAAGCCCCGCCAGGGCGCGGTCGGTACGCCGACCGCGCCTTCTTTATTTGGCTCCCGCCTCGGTGCCGAGGCGGAGCGGCCAGGGGGTCAGGCGCCGAAGCGATCTGCGAAGTCGAGAAACCGATGGGCGAGCGTGCGGCAGAGATCCGGCGTATTGCCCCATGCGCGGTTGTTCCCGATGACATCCAGCGTCACGCCAGCCGTCACGGCTTTGTACATCAGCGCCGTGGACTCGTCGACCATCCGGCGGGCCTCGCGGGTGTCGGAGAGCCCAACCGAGGCGGCATCGAAGGGGTAGGCGCGCGTCCAGGACTCGTTGAAGGACATGTCGCGCGGCTGGATGAGGCGAAGAATCGCCGTCCGGCTCTCCGCCGTGAACCGCTCGCCGACGAGCCGCCACTGGTCGATGAGCGGGGGCAGCCACTGCCAGTGCGAGAAGCAGAACCCGAGGCCGGACTCGGCCAGCCAGTCCAGGTATGGGGGCGTCAGCAGATGCGAGGACCGAACCTCAAGATGCAGTGGCACCTCGCGCGGAACGGACGCCGCGAACCGGTCCCATTCGGCCACGAACACTCCGGGCGGCGGGCTGTCGGAGGCGCGCGCGTACGGCTGTTCCAGGATCACCCCCGCGAGCTTGACACCGAGGCGGGACCGGGCAGGCTCCAGGAACCGCCGCGTGAAGACCTCCGGGTCCAAGTACTCCGGGTTGTCGACGTAGGACCAGCGGCCGTCCACCTTCCGGCGAAGGCGCCGTGCGGTGACCTGTTGCGGGGCTTTGAGGACGAACCGTGCGTTCGCGGGCGAAGCGTCGGCGTAGTGCTCCAGCGTGAACAGCCCCGTGGACGGTGCGCCTGTCGCCTCGGTGAGCGGTCGATAGTAGGTCGAGTCGATCTCCAGCACGCCGAAGTGCTGGAAGTAGTCCTCTACCGAGGCGACCGGAAGCAGGCGCTCCTCGAATGTCTGCCCCCCGACGTTTTTCTTCCGCGTCGTCACCTCGCCCGCCCAGACATCGCGCGGGTAGATCTGGCCGATCCAGGCTGCGTAGCGGTCACTGGCGGAGCCGAACCGCAGCTGCGGATGGACCCGGCGGAAGTCGAGGCGGTCCGCCTCGGTGCGGCGGTCGGCGATGGGACGGGACACAACGGATGGGGGAGGAGGACGGCGGCAAAAAAGTGTCCTGCGGGTGCCGCAGCGCGGGAGAGTCTCCAGAAGCGAACGCCTACGGGTTCTTCGCTTCACGCCTGCCGAAGAGCACCTCGGACACGGCGCTCCCGGCCACCACGGCGCCGATCACCAGCACGGCGTAGTACGCGATGAACCGCCACCCGAGCAGCGCCGGGCCGCCCGCGCCCTCGGGAAGCAGGGGCGCGAGGAACAGGAGGTACAGCCCCTCCATCCCGCCAGAGCCGCCCGGGGTCGGCAGCGCGATGCCCACGAGCCACAGCGCAGCGGTTCGCAGATAGAACAGGACCGGCCGCGCGATGCTCGCCACCGCGAATGCTGCGTACAGCGCGATGGCGTAGCGCGACATCCACAGGCCCGCGGTCATCGCGAAGCCCTTGAGGTAGAAGCTCGCCGGTTGGGAGCGAAGGATCCGGGCCTGCCGCCGGAGCTTCCGCGCTTCGTCCTGCACGCGGTCCTCGAAGCGCCGGAGGAACTTGATGCGCACCACCTTCCCGGCCACCCACTCAATCAACTGCGGCCGGACGAGCGTCGCGTAAGCGAAGAACGACACCCACGTCAGCAGGCCGATCAGGTACAGGGCCACCGTCCCGATGGACGCCACGCCGAGGGCCGTCGGGAAGACCGGAAGCCACGTCGCGAGGATGAACAGCGTGACGATCAGGAGGGCGAACCACACCTGATCCATCAGCATCGAGAACAGCATGTAAGCCGTCACCTGCCCGTACGGGAGGCCGTTTTCCTTCGCGATGAAGTACGCCGCGAACGGGCCGCCGCCCAGCGCCGAGGGGGTGATCGACGAGAGGAAATCCCACGTCACCTGTCCACGAAGCGCCTTGGTGTAGGTCAGGGCCCCCTTCGCGATGTGCCGGAGCCTCAACGACGCGATGCCGATCTGGAGGCCCAGCATGAGCACAGCCAGGAGGAGCAGCCCCGGGCGGAACTGCTGCGCGACCTGCAGCAGATCCTCGCCATCCGTCGTGAACGCCACGATGGCGACGATGACGATGAGGCTCAGCGCGACCGGCCAGACGAGATCGCGCAGGCGCACCGAGCCCCGCTGGATGGGAGGCTCGGCCGGGGTCTCCGGCTCGGGCGGGTCCGCCTCGGGAGGAGCGGGGAGGAGCGGGGGCGTTTCCAGCGGTCAGGGGGAAGGCCGCCCCTACGGGCGAGCACAGCGAAAGATACCCGGCCGTCGCCGCCGTCGGGTTTGGTGCCGCAGCACCGAGGCGGACGGAGTGGACCGTCGGTTCCCGGCATTTCATCCGAAGGGCATCCCACGCGAGCGTGCGGTGGATCGGGACTCTCGGTACCTTCTGCACCGTTCCGGCGACCCCTCTCTCCATCGGCGCCGCGTCAGCCTGCGTCCTCTCACCCGCCCATGCTGGAGACGTTTCTCTTCTTCGTCTTCGCCGTCTTCTCAGTCGTCGGCGCGCTCGGCATGCTGATCTCCAAGAGCCCCATCGCGGCTGCGCTCTGGATGGTTCAGGTCATGCTCGCCATCGCGTGCCTCTACCTGACCCTCAACGCGGCGTTTATCGGGGTGGTGCAGGTGTTGGTCTACGCCGGGGCCATCATGGTCCTGTTCTTGTTCGTGATCATGCTCCTCAACCTGGAGGAGATGCCCCGCCTCGGTAGCTTCGACTTCAGGAAAGTGGTCGCGGGCGTCCTGGGCGTTGCGGTCCTGGCGCAGCTCCTGACGTTGGTGGTGGTCAACGTGGTGGGCCTTCCAGAGGTGCCAGACACGGAAGAAGCCGTCGCCGCGACCGATGTGCCCGCACTGGGCGTCGCGATCCTGACCGACCACGCGTTCACGCTCCAGATCGTCGGCGTGCTCTTGCTCGCGGCCACCATCGGGGCCGTCGTCCTCGCCAAGAAACGCTTCGCCTAGCCCGCCTCGGGCGAGCGCCCGGCCACCTCATGGACCTTTCCTGGTACCTCGCGCTCAGCGCCGTCCTCTTCTCCATCGGCGTGCTTGGTGTGCTGCTGCGGCGCAACGCGATCATCGTGTTCCTGAGCATCGAGCTGATGCTGAACGCGGTCAACCTCTCGCTCGTCGGCTTCGCTCAGGGGTTCGGCGACGTGCACGGCCAGATCCTGGTCTTCTTTGTCATGAGCGTGGCCGCGGCCGAGGCGGCCGTGGGCCTCGCGATCGTCATCGCGATGTTCCGCAACACGATGACCCTCAACATCGACGAGATCAACCTGTTCAGAGGCTGAGGCATGGAGGGAGCCGGGATGGAGGGATGAGTCCTCCGCCCTCGTCCCTCGGTCCCTTCGCATCCCGCATCTCTCACCCCGCTGATGGAAACTCAAACGCTCGTCCAGATCATCCTCCTGCTTCCGCTCTTCGGGGCGGCAATCAACGGGATGATGGGCCTCTTCTGGCCGGACTGGCGCACGAAGGAGACGCTGATCGGCGGGCTGGCGCTCGCGGCGGTCGCGATTCCCTTCGCGGCGACCTGCGTCCTCTTTTTCGGATTCGATGCGGGGCATGGCGGCACCGAGGCGGACCTCCCGGGTGAGGTGGTCCGCTACTTCACGTGGCTCGCGGCGGGCGATCTGAGCGTGGACTTCGCCTACCGGATCGACCAGCTCTCGCTGCTGATGACGATGATCGTCACGGGCATCGGGAGCCTGATCCACCTGTACTCCATTGGGTACATGCACGGGGACAGCGGCTACTGGCGGTTCTTCCCCTACCTGAACCTCTTCATCTTCGCGATGCTCAACCTCGTGCTCGCGGAGAACCTGCTGGTGCTCTTCCTCGGGTGGGAGGGTGTCGGGCTGTGCTCGTACCTGCTGATCGGGTTCTGGTACACGGACCTGAAGAACTCTGCGGCGGCGAACAAGGCGTTCATCGTCAACCGCGTGGGGGATTTCGCCTTCCTCCTGGCGATGTTCCTCATCTACCAGACCGTCACGAGCGCGCCGGGCTTCACGGGCACCTTCGGGCTGGACTTCGCGACGCTCCTTTCGGCCGACACCCTCGCGCTGTTCGACAACTCAACGGGTCTCTGGATTGCGCTGCTGCTCTTCATCGGCGCAACGGGCAAGAGTGCCCAGATCCCGCTCTTCGTCTGGCTCCCGGACGCGATGGCGGGACCGACCCCCGTCTCGGCGCTCATCCATGCCGCGACGATGGTCACCTCCGGGCTGTACCTCCTCGCGCGGCTCAGTGAGTTCGTGCTGCTCCAGCCCATCGCGATGGGCGTGATCGCGGTGGTGGGCGCGCTGACGGCCATCATGGCGGCGACCGTCGCGATGACCCAGAACGACATCAAGAAGGTGCTCGCCTACTCCACGGTGAGCCAGTTGGGGTACATGTTCCTCGCGGCAGGCGTGGGGGCGTTCTTCGTCGCCATCTTCCACGTGATGACCCACGCCTTCTTCAAGGCGTGCCTCTTCCTCGGGTCGGGCAGCGTCATCCACTCCATGCATCACGTGGAGCACGAGTTGGAGCACAAGGGGATCATCCCGAGCCACCACGGCGGTCACGACGACGATCATCCCACCGAGGCGGCGCACGATCCGCCGCGCCACCACCCGCTCCCGTACGAGGGGCACTTCGACGCGCAGGACATGCGCACGATGGGCGGGCTCAAGGACTACATGAAGGTCACGCGCTGGACCTTCCTTCTCTCGACACTCGCCATCGCGGGCATCCCGGGTCTCTCCGGCTACTTCTCGAAAGACGAGATTCTCTTCTTCGCCTTCAAGTACGGCTACGATGGCCATGTGCTCGGATACGCCGTCTGGGTAGTGGGTCTCATCACGGCGCTGCTGACAGCGATCTATATGACGCGGTGCTACCTGCTCACCTTCGAGGGCAAACCGCGCTGGCCGGCATTCATGGACGTAAAGCCGCATGAGAGCCCGTGGACGATGACGGTCCCCCTTGCGGTGCTGGCGTTCTTCGCGGTCATCGGTGGGTTCTTTGGGCTGCCGCCTGCTGTGACGGAGACGTTCGGTCTGCCGGACTCATGGATTCACCATTGGCTCGGTGCTGAGTACGGTGGGCCTGTCGCGGAACTGAAGCACGAGATCAAGCCTGGCAAGGGGCTGGAGTGGTTGCTCTTAGGCGTGGGCGCGGCGATCGCCATCGCGGGCGTCGCTTTCGCGTGGATTGGCCTCGGGTTCGGCAAGAAGGGCCTCGACGCGGATGCCCGCTTCCGTCGCCTGATGGGCATTCTCTACACCCCCGCGAACGCGAAGTACAAGTTCGACGAGGCGTACAACGCCGCCATCGTCAAGCCCGTCGTGGAAGGCTCCCGCAAGGGCCTCGGTCCGTTCGACAAGAACATCGTGGACGGTGCTGTGACGGGCCTCGCGCGCAGCGTGCGTGGCCTCGCCAACTCCCTCCGGGGCGTTCAGACCGGCGTGGTGCAGACCTACGCCGCCGCTGT
>JBCCPW010000109.1:0-9042 GCA_039024735.1 Bacteroidota bacterium | reverse complement strand
CGTCGTCTACCTCCCACAGGACCAACTCGCTGATCTCGACCGCGTCCGCCCGCTCGCCGATGGCTACGAGGTGGTGCGCGGAGGAGACGAGGTCCTCCTCACCGAGGCGGAGATTGTGCTGGGCTACCTCCCGCCCGCCCGACTGGCGGAGGCGCCGAGGCTGCGCTGGATCCAGTCGTGGAGCGCCGGGGTGGACTGGCTGCTGGAGCACGAGGCGTTCGACCCGAACGCGCATCCGGATCTCGTCGTGACGAGCGCGTCGGGCGTCCACGCCGTCGCTGTCGCCGAGCACGTCGTCGCGGTTCTGCTCGCGATCTCTCGTCGGATCCCTCGCGCGCTCCGCGCCCAGCGCGACCGCCAGTGGGGCGCGGTCGAGGACTATCGCGATGCGTTCGAGTGGCACGGGAAGCGCCTCGTGATGATCGGCGCCTGGGCCATCGGGGAGCGCGTGATTCATCTCGCCGGGGCGTTCGGGATGAGCACGGTCGCCGTTCGCGCGAGCGGTCGCGAGACGCCCGGCGCCCTCCGCACCGTCACGCCCGACCACCTGACCGATGCCCTCACCGAGGCGGACGCCGTCGTGACCGCGCTCCCGCTGACGGACGCGACCTATCGAATGCTGGACGCCCAGGCCTTCGCCGCGATGAAGCCCGGCGCCGTGTTCGTCAACGTCGGCCGGGGACAGACGGTGGACGAGTACGACCTCGTGGAGGCGCTCCAATCCGGCCACCTCGGCGCGGCGGCGCTGGACGTGTTCGAGGACGAGCCGCTCCCGGCGTCGTCGCCGCTGTGGGGAATGCAGAACGTGATCGTGACGCCGCACGTGGCGAGCGAGACGCCTCGGTACGCGGAGCACGTGCTGACGCTCTTCGCGGACAACCTGGAGCGGTGGCGCGCGGGCCGGGACCTCCGCAACCGCGTGGACCTCCGCGCCGGGTACTGAAGCCTGCGCTCGCCAGTCTGGCGAGTTGCACTGGCGTGCCCGACTGGCGGATTACTCGGCCACGAGCACGCGCCAGCCCCATGGCTCCAGCGCCACCCTCGCCTCGGTACCGAGGCGGACCGGGTCCCCCCCGAGCGGCTGGCGGTACTCCCCGACATAAGGGCCGTCGGACAGCGTCACCTCGCGTGCCTCCGCCGAGAGGTTGAACAGCGCGAGCACCTTCGCCTCGGTGTCCTCCCGGACGAAGCTGAGGACGTGCGCGAGGTCACTGTTGACCACGCGGACCATCCGGGCGCCCCACGCGGCGTTGTGCAGCGCGGAGGTCTCGCGCTTGAGCGCGAAGAGGTCGCGGTACAACGCACCGAGGCGGCTCAGGCCGCGGCTCCAGTTGATGGGGTCGCGCTCGAAGAAGGCCAGCCGACGGCGGTTGTCGGCCTCCTGCCCGTTGTAGACCAGCGGGATGCCTTCGCTGATGACCGAGAGCACCACGGCTGCCTCCAGTCCGTCGCCGAACTGCTCGTGCACGGTGCCGTCCCAGGCGTTCTTGTCGTGGTTGCTCGTGAACAGCATCCGCAGGATGTCGTGCGGGTACGCCTTCTCGTTCCACGAGTAGTAGTGATAGAGCGCGTTCACGTCGGCACGGCCGTGGCAGATGGCGTGCATCGCGTCGTACCAAGTCCACGCGTAGGAGGCGTCGAACGCAGCGCGATGGAGGTCGCGGGCCTCCCACTCGGCGAGCAGGAACACCGGCTTGACCGCGTCCAACTGGCGGCGGACCTCCTCCCAGAAGTCCGTGGGCACCATACCTGCGACGTCACACCGGAAGCCATCCACGTCAGCCTCGCGAACCCAGAACAGCATGGCCTCCGTCATGGCCTCGCGGACCTCGGGCACAGCGTAGTCGAGGTCGATCACGTCGGACCAGTCCCACCAGGGGGTCGGGCGGAAGTCGCCGTTCCAGTCGCGCGCGTACCAGTCGGGGTGTTCTTCGGTCCACGGGTGGTCCCAGGCCGTGTGGTTCGCCACCCAATCCAGAATCACGCGCATCCCGAGGCGGTGCGCCTCGGTGACGAACGCCTCCAGGTCGTCCATCGTCCCGAACTCCGGGTTGACGGCGCGGTAGTCGCGGACGGCGTACGGGCTGCCGAGTGTGCCCTTCCGGTTCACCTCGCCGATGGGGTGGATCGGCATGAGCCACACGATGCCCACTCCGAGGTCGCGGAGCCGGGGAAGGTGCGCGCGTGCGGCGGCCAGCGTCCCCTCGGGCGTGAACTGGCGCGTGTTGATCTGGTAGAGCGTGGCCGTGCGCGTCCACTCCGGGTGAGCGATCTGGACGGGCGGCGCGGGGGCGTAGCGGGCATCGGGCATGGCGCGAAGGTAGGGGGGAGGGAGGGCGCGCAGAGCGCGCGGGAGGAGGGGTGGGGGTCTCCGCCTCGGTGCCGAGGCGGGCCGGGTGGGCTCCCAGGCTCCAGCATCGAACCGGTCCCGAGGCGGGCGGGATGGCGTATGGAGGGAGGACCCCACCTCACGTCCGATGCGCACGCTCCTTCTGCTTCCCCTCCTCAGCCTCGTCGCCTGCGATTCTCCGTGCGAGATCATCAACGGGGCGCAGGACGATCCCGCGATGCAGACGTGTCAGTTCTCCTCCTCGCTGAACGAGGAAGGCACCGGCTCCTTCACCTTCGACGATGGCGCCCCCGTCCCGTTCACGCTCCGGGAGCGCGTGCCGGTGCCCACGTCGTTCCCGGATGGCTCCGCGACGTGGAACGGCGTCTGGGTGCCCCCCGGCGCTGCGCGTCCCGCCTCGGCCGAGACCGACAGTTCGGAGCAGGTCTACACCACCGCCGCCACGGCGGACCGGTACGCGCTCGGGATGATGTGGACGGGCGAGGTGCACCTTCGCTCGCCAGCGGGCACGCAGACCGTTCGAGTGGCCGACGGCCCCGACGAGAACGCCGCCCGCCTCGGGATCGACGACTGGCCCAACCGCGCGAAGCATCTCGTCTTCTCGCCCAACGGCATCACCCTCTTCGGCGCGGACACCGGGCGCCGCGTGACCGCCTGGAATCCGGCGACCGGAACAGAGCGCTGGACTGTCTCTCTCCCCGATGATGGGGGCACGACGGGTGTGCTCTCCCTCGCGCCTCGTGCGGATGGGGACCGCGTGGCCGTCTCGACGGCGCGAGCGGTCTACGTGCTGAGCGCGGTGTCCGGCGAGAGCCTCGCGCAGTGGGCCTTCCCAAAGACCAAGACGTCTGTCATACGCGCGGAGTGGACCGAAGACGGCCACCACCTCGCCGTGGAGAAGAGTGGGCGGCGGGTCCCGGCACGCACCGTGTACGGGCGGGACTCAGACCAGTCGGCCACCGCCCCCCCGACGATGCGGACCGAGGCGGGGTACCAGAACCCGCCGACAGTCTTCCTCCTGCAGGTGCCGTAGCCGCCCGCCTCGGCACCGAGGCGGCGTCAGGGCAGGTAGAGCGCGCCCTGCATCGCGGGACGGCTCGCGCCCGTCACCGATGGGAGGCCGGTGCGGACGCCGTTCGCCCACTCGTGCGCGAGGAGCGCGAACAGCACGGCCTCCTTCGCGTCCGGGTCGAGGCCGTACGATGCCGTCGTCTCGACGGTGCACGGGAGGAGGTCCCGGAGCATGCCCAGGAGCACAGGGTTCCGCACCCCGCCGCCGCTCGCGATCATGCGGTCCAGCGGCTCCGGGACGAACCGGTCCACCGCCTCGGTGATGCTGTGAGCCGTCAGCGCGAGGGCCGTCGCGACGAGATCCTCTGGTGCCTCGGGGCCGTCGGCGAGGAACCGGTCCACGAAGTCGCGCCCGAAGGCTTCGCGGCCGGTGGACTTGGGCGGGGGCTCGCGGAAGGTCTCGTGCTGCAGCAGACGGCGGACGAGCGCGAGGTCGGGTGTTCCTCGCGAGGCGAGTGCCCCGTCTCGGTCGAACGGCTCGCCGGTGAGCCGGAGCATGAGGGCATCGGCGACCATGTTGGCCGGGCCGGTGTCGAACGCCCGCGTCGTCTCGGGGCCGCCGCCCGCCGGGAGCACCGTCAGGTTGGCGATTCCGCCGAGGTTGAGCAGCCCGCGCGTCTCGGTCGGGTGCGCGAAGAGGCAGTCGTCGAGATACGGCGCGAGGGGGGCGCCCTGGCCGCCGAGGGCCACGTCGGCCGACCGAACGTCCGCCACCACAGGGGCACCGAGGCGGGCGGCGAGGCGGGTCGGGTCGCCGATCTGGAGCGTCGCGCGGATCGCGTACCCGCCGACTGTCTCCGCCTCGGGGACGTGCTGGACCGTCTGCCCGTGGCTCCCAACGAGATCCAGGTCAGCGGGCGTGAGCCCGGCGGTGTCCAGCGCGGCGCGCGTCACCTCAGCGAAGCGCTCGGCGAGGGCGGCGTGGAGCACCGCGAGGCCGCGCACGTCCGAGGTGGACGCCTCGACTTGTGCCGCGAGGCGTTCACGCAGATCCGCGTCGTACGGCTCGCTCGCGAACCCGAGCGTCTCGATCTGCACGTCGCGCCCGGAGCCGGACAGGCGGACGATGGCGGCGTCCACGCCGTCGAGCGAGGTGCCGCTCATGATCCCGGCGACAATCCGCTTGCGTGGACCGAGACGGGACGAGAGGGTGCTCACGAGGCGCGGCGCCGCATCTCCTCGGCCTGCTTCTGCAACTCCGCGGCGCGGCCAGGCGACTGCCGGGCCAGCTTCTCGTACACGACGGCCGCCTCGGCGTACTGCTGCTGGGCAGCGTAGATCTTCGCAAGCGTCTCCGAGGCGACCTCGTCCACAGCCGCCTCGGCGCCGCGCTCCTCGGGGCCGTCGTACTCCGGGTCGGGCTGGATGCGGGGGGCGTCCTCCAGATCGCGGATGAGGCTGTCCAGGTCGTCGTCCAACTCGCTCGGCACCTCGACGGCATCGGTCGGGGGCGGTCCGGTTGGCGTGCCGGGCGCGGGCACGCGGTCGTCGCCCGGCGGCACGAGGTCCGGCGCGACCGGTCGGCTCGGCGGGGCGGGAAAGGCCTCAGACCCATCCTCGTCGTGCTCGTCCACCACGTCCCAGTCGGTCTCGGGCGGCGGAGGGGGCGGTGCAGCCTCGGGTGCCGCCATCGGAGGCAGGAGAGCGGCAGTCTCCGGTTCATCGGCACGGACCGCCGGGGCCTCGTCGGCGATGGCCTCCGCCTCGGGCGGCGCGAGGGCATCGAGGAGGCGCTGCCGCTCGCGGCGGACGAGCGGGCTGCTCGGGACGAGGAAGTACGCGCGGTGCCACGCCTCCAGCGCACGGACGCGGTCGCCGCTGGCCTCGCGCGCCTTCGCGAGGAGCACGTGCGCCGCTGCGTACGTCGGCGCGGCGTGGACGAGGGCGGTGAGTTCCCGCGCCGCGGCCTCCGGCCGCCCCGACGCGATCAGACCGGCGGCGGCCTGGAGCGCGGTGGAGGGCGTGGGAGACAGGGCGGACATGCAGGGACGACGGATGACGGGAAGGTAAACCGCACGAGATCCACTCCGGTTCGGAGACCGCGAGGAAGACCAATCGCCGACCGTCTCCGCCTCGGTCCATCTGTGGACTCGCCCGCCGCATCACCACGGTCTTCACCACAGCCTACACCGAGGCGGGACGGGTCACCGCGCGACGCCCGCCTCGGGCCCGCACCGTGCCCCACACCGCCGTCCCGAGCGCTGCCGCGAATGCTGCCTGGAACACGACCGAGACCCACGCCCCCACGCCCGCCAGCACGAGCGTCCCGACGAGCGTGTAGGCGGCGAGTGCTGCATCCGCCCGGCTCACGGGCACCGGCTCACGGACGCCGCCCTTCGGGGTGCGCTCGAACGCCGTCCGTCGCCCGGCGAGCCCTCGCGCGACGGCCCGCGTCCCGGTCCAGGCGAGCGTCACGGGCGCGAACAGGCCCAGCGCGGCGTCGGCCACGATCCGCCTCGGGGATACGCCCGGACGCACCGCGCGCTGCGCGACCACGTGCGCCCCGACGGACCCCAGCAGGCCCGTCCAGCCGAGATTGAGCGCGGCGAAGAACGTCGGGCCCGGCCCCACGCCGAGCGCCTCGGCGGCCACGAGGACGGGGTGGAGCAGGAGAATCACAAGCAGCGCGGGGTACGCCAGAGGCGCCGTCAGCGCGAAGGCCGCGCGGAGCCGCCGCCGAAGCGGCTGCGGCGCCCCGAGGAGCCGCCCGAGGTGGAGCCGCGCTACGCCCGCCATGCCCTCCGCCCATCGCGCCTGCTGACGCCGCCACGCGCCCCACGCTGCCGGGAGTTCGGCCGGGATCGGCGTGCCCTCCACGAAGGCGCCTCGGTGCCCTCGCGCCCACGCCCGGAGCGAGAGGTCGAGGTCTTCGGCCAGGGTGTCGCCCCGCCACCCGCCCGCCGCCTCGATGGCCTCGCGGCGCCACACGCCCGCCGTCCCGTTGAATGGAAGGAACCGGCCCGTCCGCCCACGCCCGGCCTGCTCCACGGCGAAGTGCACGTCGAGCAGGGCCGCTTGCGCGCGGGTCAGCCCCGAGGTCTCGCGGTTGAGGTGCGCCCATCGCGCCTGCACGAACGCGAGGGAGGGATCCGCGACGAGCGGCGCGACGAGGCGGCGCAGGGCGTCCGGGTGTGGCACGAAGTCGGCGTCGAAGACGGCGAGGAGGTCCGCCTCGGTGTGGGCGAGGCCCGAGGCGAGGGCGCCCGCCTTGAATCCCTCGCGCGAGTCGCGCCGGAGGTGGACCGCGTCCACGCCGCGCGCGCGAAGCTGCCGGACCGCCCGCGCGGCTCGTGCGGTCGTCGCGTCGGTGGAGTCATCGAGGACCTGAAGCTCCATCGCGGGATAGTCCATCGCGCCGAGCGCCGCGATGGCTCGCTCCACGACCGCAGGCTCGTTGTAGACCGGCAACTGGACGCACACACGAGGCCACGCCTCCGGAACCGAGGCGGGAGGGGCTGGAGGTCGGCGCCTCGCGAGGGCCAGCCCGCCGATCCGAAGCCCGTGCGCGACGAGCACGAACGTGGCGAGCGCGTACAGGGTGGCGAGAACGGTCACAGCACACTCAACCCGTTGGGCCGAAACCGATGGGCACCGCCAGGGTCCCGAGCGACCGCGGTCCGTGGTCGGCGGTCGGTGGATTCCGCCTCGGTGCACAGGGAGTCGTCAGAGTCGGCATCACGGGTCGTGTGACCGACAGACGCCGGAGCACCGTGTCTCGATTGCACGGGACGGCCCGTTGGGTCACCGAGGCGGACGCGCTCACCAGTCCGACGTGGCGGCGGTGAAGGCGTCCTGCGCGATCTGTTCCAGCGCTCGCTGGGAGGCGTCGTTCTCGCCCGCAATGCCCTCCGCCGGGGCGTAGTCGGCCGTCGCGGTGAACGCTCGCCCGAGCACCTCCTCGTCTTCCATCTGGTCCGTCGCCACGACCCGGACGCTGAGCGTGACGCGGTTGAGGGCCGCCACCTCATCGCCGGTCACGGCGGCTGGAGAGACCGTGTACCGCTCCACCGTCGCGCGGACCACGAGGTCCGCCTCGGTTTCGTCGGGTTCGAGGCGCAGGCGCGTGCGGTCCGCGAAGCGCTCCACGAGGGCGTCCGCGAGGCGCTGGTCGAGGTCGGCCGGACTGCCGGAGGCGCGGCTCTCTACCGGCGGGATTGCCACCGATTGAAGCGTGGCGGGCAGCGAGGCGCCCGAGAACGTGTAGCACCCGCTCGCGAGCACGAGACACGCGCAGGCGACGAGCGCCCATCGCATTCCGCCTCGGGACCGAGGCGGGGAGCCCGGAGTCTCCCGGGACGCGCGTTGCGGTGCGTCGTGGGATGCCCTCACGCCTCCGCCTCCTCGATGTCCTTCACTTTCCGGTAGAGCGTCCGCTCCGAGATGCCCAGCGCCTCGGCGGTCTGGCGCCGGTTGCCGTCGAAGCGGCGAAGCGCCTCGCGGAGCAGCGTCGTTTCCGCTTCCTCGATGGTCGGCAGGTCCATCCCCTGTGCGAGCGCCTCTTCCAGCGTGTCGGGCGGCCCGAACACGCCACGGCCCACACTGCCCGTCTCCACCATCTCCGCGGGGTCCTCTTCGATCTCGAAGTCGGTGTCGGAGGCGTCGTAGACCGGGCCGACGTACCGAGGCGGAGCGGACTCGAAGGTCTCGAACCCGGCCGCCTCCGGCAGCGCGCCCGCGGATCGGCCGCGGTCCAGGAGGTTGCGGATCTCGTGCAGCTCGCCGCGCATCTCTAGGAGGGCGCGGTAGAGGGTTCCCAGTTCGGCCCCGCCCGGCGCCTCGGGTGTGGCTGGACGCGGGGCGAGCCCCGCCGCCGCGGAGATTCCCCGCAGGTACGGCCGGAGCGTGTCGGCGGTCACCGTCCGCCCCTGTGCGAGGACGACGGTCTGCTCCGCCACGTTGCGCAGTTCGCGCACGTTGCCCGGCCACGAGTATCGCAGGAGCAGGTGCCGCGCCTCGGGGTCGAGGCTCGGGACCGGCGCGTCGTAGCGCCTCCCGATGCGCCGCATGAACTGCTCGAAGAGCGGCCCCACGTCGGACTGCCGCTCACGGAGCGGCGGGATGCGGATGATGACCGTGCTGAGACGGTAGTAGAGGTCCTCGCGGAAGCGGCCCGCCTGCACCTCCTCGCCGAGGTCCTTGTTCGTCGCCGCGACCACCCGCACGTCCGCGCTCTGGTTTCGGCTGGATCCGACGCGGCTGAACTGGCCCGTCTCCAGCACGCGGAGCAACCGGACCTGCGCCTGGAGCGGCATCTCACCGATCTCATCGAGGAAGAGCGTCCCGCCGTCGGCCTCCTCGAAGTAGCCTGTGCGGCGCTCCACACTTCCGGTGTACGCCCCCTTCTCCGCCCCGAACAACTCCGACTCGATCAGGCCCTCCGGGATCGCGCCGCAGTTGACCACCACGAACCGCTTGTGCCGCCGCGAGGACAGGCCGTGCAGCGCCGTCGCGAACAGCTCCTTCCCGACGCCGCTCTCGCCTTCGAGCAAGACCGTGATGTCGACCGCCGCCACCTGGCGGATGCGGTCGAGGGCGTGGCGGAGCGCGGGGCTGTCGCCGAGGATGCCGAACCGTTCCTGAACGGCGCGCCGGTCCATGCGGGGAGGGAAACGCAGGCGAGG
>JBCCPW010000108.1:0-9047 GCA_039024735.1 Bacteroidota bacterium | reverse complement strand
GTCGCGCCCGCGAGGCTGCACGCGGCGAGGACGGCCGGGTGGGTGCTGGGCGACACCGCCACGCGCGTCTCGACCCCCGCCACCTCGGCGGGGACGAGCGTCATCAGCGCCGTGGACACCAGCGGGTGCCGCCCCCCGGGCACGTACGCCGCCACCGACCGGACCGGGACCACGCGCTGACCGTAGCGCCCGGTCTCGTCCGCGAACTCGCGGTCCTGGACAGTCTCGCGCTGCATCTCCGCGAACCGCCGGATCCGGGCGTGCGCCAGACGGATCGCGTCGGTGGTCTCGCGGTCCAGATCGTAGCTCTCGAAAGGTTTCAGGTCCACCGAGGCGGGCTCGAAGCCGTCGAGGCGGAGAGAGTGGGCGCGAATGGCGGCGGTGCCGTTGGCGCGGATGTCGTCGAGGATGCCGCGAGCGTCGGCGAGGGCTGTCGTTCCCGCCTCGGTGGCGGGTCGGACCCAGTCAGCGGCGGAGATGATGGAGAGCATGGAATGAGGGCGGTAGAGACGCCCCGCGTGGAATGAGGCGGTACAGACGGCCCGCGGGGCGTCTGTACGGATCGGGAGGACGGGCCGGGCGGGTCCGCCACGGCACCGAGGCGGGCGGGGTCAGGCGTGGCGGGAGGCGAGTTCCGCCTCGATGTCGCGAAGGGAGAGGCCCTCAGCGTGTGCGTGGGCGAGGAGGTGGTAGATCACATCGGCGATCTCCCAGCGCAGGTTGTCGCGGTCGGGCGCGGACAGGACCTCCTCGATCTCCTCGCGCAGTTTCGCCGCGCGAAGGTCGGGGCTGCCCAGGAGCTTGGCGGTGTACGACCCCTCGGGTGGGGTCTCGGCGCGAGCGGCGAGGGTGCGGTCCAGCGTGCGAAGGGAAAACGCACGGGTCTGGCTGGGGAAGCACGACGGGCGCGGCAGGTGGCAGGCGTTGCCCGATTGCTCCACGCGGAACAGCAGCGTGTCCCCATCGCAGTCGGTGTCCACGCGGACAAGGCGCTGGACGTGGCCGCTCGTCGCGCCCTTCTCCCACAGCTGGCCCCGGCTGCGGCTCCAGTAGGTGCCGGTCCGGCTATCGATGGCCGCGCGAAGGCTCGCCTCGGTGGAGTACGCGAGCATCAGCACCTCACCCGTCTCGACGTCCTGCGTGATGGTGGGCACGAGGTCGTCTTGTTTCGCGAAGTCCACCTGGGCGACGAAGGCCTCCGCGAGATCCAGGGCGCCCGTGTAGATCGCCATCCCGATCTGGGCGTCAGCACCGAGGCGGTGGAGGCGAACCACGTCCTCCGGGGTCGTGATGCCGCCCGCGACGGTCACCGGGACCGGCGAGGCGGATACGACCTGTTCCACGCGAGGCCAGTCCACGCCTTCCATCAGGCCCTCCTTCTCGACCTGCGTGTAGAGGAACGCGCCGCAGCGCTCGGCCATCGGCGCGATGAGGTCGGCGACCGCCTGTCCGGAGCCCTCGCGCCAGCCGTGGGTGGTCCACTCGTCGCCGTGGGCGTCCAGCGCGATGACGACGCGCTCGGTCGGCAGCGTCGGCACCCAGTCCTCGCGCGCGGCCGTCCCGAGGATCACGCGGCTCGCGCCCGCTTTCAGCCAGCCACGCGCGGTCTCCAGATCTCGGATGCCGCCTCCGACACGGATCGGGGCGCCCGTCGCGAGGAGATCGCGGATCAACTCGACGTTGGACCCCTCGCCGGTCGCAGCGTCGAGGTCGATGACGGCCACCTCGCCGAACAGCGAGAAGCGGGCGAGGAGATCGAACACGTCGTCACGCGCGAGCACCGGGTCGCGGCCCTGGCGCCACTGGACGGCCTGGCCGCCGGAGAGGTCGATGGAGGGGATGATCATGGGAGTGCAGTGGGGAGGGGCCAGTGGGGAGTGGGGCGAACGGGCTCTGTCAATCGGCCTCGGCACCGAGGCGGGTGATGGGCAACAGCGGGACAACTCATCCGCCTCGGTGCGTGCCACAACGGTGGAGCCGAGGCACCGTTCTACTGGCTACTGGCTCAGCCGGACCGGGATGCCGCGATCTGCGAGGAACCGCTTGACCGAGGCGATCTCGTAGGCGCCGGAGTGGAACATGGTGGCGGCGAGGACGGCGTCGGCCCCGGCCTCGAAGGCATCGAGGAGGTGCTGCGGGGTGGCCGCGCCGCCGGACGCGATGACCTGGCAGGGGAGGGTGCGCGCGAGGGCGCCCGTGAACGCAGTGTCGAAGCCGTCGCCGGTGCCGTCTCGGTGGATGCAGGTGAGCAGGATCTCGCCCGCGCCTCGGTCGGCCAGTTCGGCGGCCCAGGCGGCGCCGTCGAGATCGGTGGGGCGCTGACCGCCGTGGGTGAAGACGCCGTAGCGGGGACGGGGGGAGTGAGGCGTGGACGGATCCGCCTCGGTACCGAGGCGGCGGGAGTCCGTGTGACCCTCTCCCGAGGGGAGAGGGGACCTCGTCGGAGGCTGCCGCCTCGGTGCGGATCCCACGGACGCCGACCCCTCAATCGGTTTCACGTCCACCGCGACGACGACGCACTGGCTGCCGAACCGCTCGGCACAGGCGTCCACGAGGTCGGGCTCCTGAACCGCGCGGGTGTTGAGGGCCACCTTGTCGGCGCCCGCGTCCAGGAAGGCGTACACGTCGTCGAGTGTGCGGAGGCCGCCCCCGAGGGTGAACGGGATGGACAGCGCCGAGGCGGTCCGGCGGACCATGTCGAGGGCCGTCGCGCGGTTCTCGGCGCTGGCGGCGATGTCGAGGAAGACGATCTCGTCGGCGCCCTCGCGCTCGTAGCGGGCGGCGAGTTCCACCGGGTCGCCCATGTCCCGCAGGCCGACGAAGTGAACGCCCTTGACGACGCGTCCGTCTTTCACGTCCAGGCACGGGATGACGCGGCGCTTGAGGGACTGGGGATCAGGGACTGGGGACTGGAGGGAGGCCGTTGTCTCCGCCTCGGTGCTGTGGCGGGTGTCGTTGGCACCGAGGCGGGAGGAATCGTCACCGAGGCGGACGGGGCTGTTTTCCCCCTCACCCTGTCCCTCTCCCCTCGGGAGAGGGGACCTCGTAGGAGAGGCCGAATTGTGGTCCGTGATCCGTGGTCCGTGGTCGCTCATGAGACGGGCTCTCGTCATGACTGGAGCAGTTGAGCCAGCACCTCCTGGCCCCAGGCGCCGCTCTTTTCGGGGTGGAACTGCACGGCGACCGTGCTGCCGGAGCCGACTGCGCTCACGAACCGTTCGCCGTAGGTGGTGGTCGCGAGGGCGGCGTCGGAGTGCCGAGCGGCGAAGGAGTTGACGAAGTAGGCGTCCCCGGGCGGAAGCCCGTCGCGCTGCCACTCGACCGGCGCCCAGCCGACCATCGGACGCTTGGGGAAGTCAAGTCGCTCGGTCCGGCCCGCGAGGAGGCCGAGCCCGACCGCCTCGGGGTCTTCGTCGGATCCCTCGAAGAGGATCTGCTGGCCCACGCAGATGCCGACGAGTCGGCGGCCCTCGGCGTGCCACGCGAGGAGCGCCTCGCGCCAGCCGCGCGCATCCAGCGATGCCATCACGGCCCCGAACCGGCCCTGGCCGGGGACCAGGATCGCGTCCAGGCCGTCGGTCTCCACGTCCCAGAGGGTGCGGTGCGCGAGACCGAGGCGGTCCAGGGCGGCGCGGACGCTCGTGAGGTTGCCCGCCTCGGTGTCGAGGATGCCGATCACAGCGAGCCCTTCGTGCTGGTGGACTGACCCGTTTCGGTGAGGGCTTCGCGCAGCGCCCGCGCGAGGGCCTTGAACGCGGCCTCCACGATGTGGTGGCTGTTCGTGCCGCGCTCGCGGTGGAGGTGCAGCGTGACCCTCGCCTCCATCGCGAGGCTCAGGAAGAAGTGGTCCCACATCTCCGCCGCGATGCCGCCCACCGAGTCGCGCGGGAGGCCGAGGTCCACGTCACAGAAGGGGCGGCCGGAGAGGTCCACCGCCGCGAGCACGAGCGCTTCGTCCATCGGAAGCCAGCGCTGGCCGTAGCGCGCGAAGCGGTCGGACCGGTCACGCCAGGCGTCTTGCAGGACCGACCCGAGCGTGATCGCGACGTCCTCCACGGTGTGGTGCTCGTCCACCTCCAGGTCGCCGGTGGCGTGGACACTCAGGTCCCATCCCGCGTGAAAGGCGAGCTGGTCGAGCATGTGATCCAGAAACGGCAGGCCGGTCTGGTTGTCGGCCTGCTGCGATCCGTCGAGCGTGAGGGTCACGGTGACGGTGGTCTCCTTCGTCTCGCGAGTGGTGCTGAACATGGCTCAGGCGGTGACGGTGTCCGCCTCGGTGACGGCCGAGGCGTTCTGAGAGGGCACCGAGGCGGGCAGGGGGGAGGTAGAGTCCGGGACGATCTTGCGGATGGGCAGCTCCAGGATGTCCGTCGCGCCCGCCGCGAGGAGGCGCGGGATGAGCGTGCGGACCGTTTGCATCGGCACGGCCGCGCGGACCGAGAAGCCGTCCTCGCGATGCAGCTTCGCGACTGTCGGGGATTTCATGGCCGGGAGCAGCGCCACGATGGCGTCCAGCGCCTCGGGGCGGGCGTTCATCTCCAGCAGCACGCGCTCGCGGCTCGCGAGGACGCCGCGCAGCAGCACGAGCAGATTCTCGATGGCCTCGCGCTTCTCGGGATCGTCCAGCGCGGCCGGGTAGGCGTAGAAGCGCGTCGTGCTTTCCATGATCGTCTCGACGATCTGGAGGCGGTTCGCGCGGAGCGTCGCGCCGGTGGCCGTGTTGTCCACCACGAGGTCGGCGTCCTCGGGCGGGAAGACCTCGGTGGCGCCGTACGACCGGACGAACGTGAAGTCGGTACCGAGGCGGGTCAGCCAGTTCGTCGTGAGGCGCCGGTACTCGCTGACGGCGATGAGACGCTTCTGGCGGCGGATCGCGTCCCAGTCCTGGTCCTCCGGGATGGCGGCCACGATGCGGACGGGGTCGAACCCGAGGTCCAGCAGTTCCACCACGTCGGCGTGTTGCTCGCGGACCCAGTCGGCGCCTGCGAAGCCGATGTCGTGCTGGCCGAGGGCGAGCAGCGGCGGGATGTTCTGGCTCTTGAGGAGCTTGACCTCCACGCCGTCCACGTTGACGCGCGGGCGGTATGTGCGCTCGGCGCCGGAAAGCGTGATGCCGCACTCCGCGAGCGCGGTCTGGACGGCCGTCTGGATGCGGCCTTTGGGGAGAACGAGCTTGAGCATGGGGCAGCGCCGGTCTCGGCGCGAGAAACGAAAAACGCCCCGCCGGATCCGACCGGCGAGGCGTCAAGAGGGGGCGTCAGGGTGCGCTATCGCGCGGACGCAGCCGCTCTCACCACGTCGGCCGGGGAGCCGAGGGGCGCGTGGTGATGATGATGGTGGCGGCGATTCATGGGATCCGAAGGTCGGCACAACAGACAGGCGCCGCGCGGATCGGTTCTCGAAGGATCCCCGAAGAGCCGCGTCCTCCCGCCTCGGTGCCGATGCGGAACGGGGGGCGAGCTAGACCAACGGTCAATGCCCACGGTAGGGACGCCTCGGCGAGGCGTCCGCAGGATGGCATCGTCGCGCTCGGCGAGCACGCCCTACCGCATGGACGCAAACGGACGCGCTGGACGTTTCAGCCCCGCCTCGGTGCCGAGGCGGAGGGAGTCGTCCGAGATTCTCGCACCCCGCGCGAGCGCATCACGGAACTTGGAGGCCACGCTCCTTTGCCTGCGCCCATGTCCCAGCCCGACGCCCTCACCCGCGCCCTCGACCGCTACCGCGAGGTCCTCGCGGAGATGTCCACGCCCGAGGTGGCCTCGGACCCGTCGCAGCTGGAATCCCTCGGGCGCGAACTCTCCGACTTGGAGCCCATCGCGAAGCTCGCCGCCCGCTTGGACGATCTCCGCACCGAGGCGGACGACCTCCGCCAGATGGCCGAGGCGGAATCCGGCGAACTGGCCGAGATGGCCGCGATGGAACTGGCCGAGATCGAGCCCCAGATCGAGGCGGGGGAGGGCGAGATGGAGGAACTGCTCATCCCGAAGGACCCCGAGGACAAGCGCAACGCGATCCTGGAGATCCGCGCCGGGACCGGCGGCGACGAGGCCGCGCTCTTCGCGGGCGACCTGTTCGACATCTACCAGAAGTACGCCTCTACGAAGGGCTGGCAGGTAGAGGTGATGGACCTCTCCGATGGGACGGCGGGCGGCTTCAAGGAGATCACCGTCGCGCTCAAGGGCGCGGGCGTGTTCGGCGAGATGAAGTTTGAGGGCGGGACGCATCGCGTGCAGCGCGTCCCGGCGACCGAGAGCCAGGGCCGCATCCACACCTCCGCGGCCACGGTCGCCGTGCTCCCCGAGGCGGAGGCGGTGGACGTGGAGCTTCGGAATCAGGACCTCCGCATCGACGTGTACCGTTCCTCCGGCCCCGGCGGGCAGTCCGTCAATACGACCGACTCGGCCGTGCGCATCACGCACATCCCGACGGGCCTCGTGGTGAGCATCCAGGACGAGAAGAGCCAGCACAAGAACCGCGACAAGGCCCTCCGGGTGCTCCGCAGCCGCCTCTACCAGATGGAGCGCGAGAAGAAGGACGCCGAGCGCGCGGCGCTACGCAAGGACATGGTGGGCTCAGGCGACCGCTCGGGCAAGATCCGGACGTACAACTGGCCGCAGGGCCGCGTCACGGACCACCGCCTGGAGGGCGACGACAAGAACCACGCGCTCGGGAACGTGCTGGATGGCAATCTGGAGCCGATCATCCGGGCCCTCCAGATCGCGGACCGCGCTGCGAGGATGGCGGAGGCGGGGTGACCGCGTACGCCTCGGTGCCGGGATGAGGGTTATGCCGCTCACTGTAGAAGCTCAGGAGCAAATACCGTTGCCAATGCCCCCGCCAAGAGTCCAGCGCCCATGATGAAGTACATCGCTGTCATCATCCAGAATGAAAACGGTGACTCAGATCTCCGTGTCAACCCGCCTGCTCCAACTGGGACGAGCCCATCCGCCAGTCCAGCATAGCCCGCGAGCGCGCACCCCACTCCCAAGAACAACCAGAGCGTGAACTGCACGGTGCCTTTCGACAGGGCGTTGTAATCAGGACTGATCCAATCAAATGCGACGGCACACATCAGAACGAGAAGGGCGATGCCCCAAGAGATTGCAGTCCACCTCAACGACTTCGTCGACCAAAACAGTCTGAGTCCGCCCATTGGGTCGTGACGCCCCAACGACTCTGTCGCGCGCTCAAGATTCTCTCTTGCTACCGCTATCTCATCTTGCAACTCTCTGTTCTCTCGTTCATGGTCGAGTCTGTTCGACATAGCTGAGCGGGGCCACAGTTTGGGGAAGCGGCATAACAGGTGGCGCTTCAGCCGGGGCACGCAACGAGCGCCAGAGTGTGAGCACGCAACGTACGACCGCAGCGCCAGGGGTCTCTAGCGAGACCGAGGAGGCCGGAGCGAGCTGTCGGTCTGCAAACGCGAGTTATGCCGCCGATATCAGTAATGACTCTGGGAGTTCAGCGCAAGGATGTGACTCTGGAAACTCCACCGCGTAGATCGGCTCCGGGTCTAGCGGTTCGATTCCGACGACCCAGCCCTCTTGGCCTGCGTACCCACCCCCGATCGCTCGGACAAGAGTGTTGTAACCCAGCTTGGCTCCGCTGACCATCTCGCCTGTGAGCCATGCTCTACCATCGAATCGGTCGTAAGCGGAAGGCGGCATAACAAGTTCCGGTGGGCGTGGCACCGAATGATACAGTGGCGAATCTGCCGCTACGCCGCTACGCCGCTACGCCGCTACGCCGCGACTCAGCGTTGATCGCGCGCCGCGGACATCCGACCCGCCTCGGTGTCGAGGCGGAACGACCAAAACGTGAGCACCGAGGCGGGGAGCGATGCTACCGGCGGCGGTGGCCCTGGCCTTTGGCGTGCCCCTTCCGCTTGCCATCGCCACGCGGCGCCTGCCCTCGGCGCCCTCCCCGGGATCCGCCGGTCGCCTTGGGCTTGGCCTCGGGCGGCGTCTCCGCCTCGGCGCCCTTCGCGAAGGAACCATAGGTCTCCCGGGCGAGCGGCCGCCCTGTGTGCGTTTCGATGGAGCGCAGGTGGTCGGTCTCCGCGGCGGAGACGAACGTGATCGCGTCGCCGGTCGCGTCGGCACGGCCGGTCCGGCCGATGCGGTGGATGTAGTCCTCGGGCACGTTGGGCGCGTCGAAGTTGACGACGTGCGTGACGCCCTCGATGTCGATGCCGCGCGCGGCGATGTCGGTCGCGACGAGGACGCGGTACTGGCCGTCCTCGAAGCCCTTCAAGGCCCGCTGGCGCTGTCCCTGCGTGCGGTTGGAATGGATCGCGATGGCGCTGAACCCCGCCCGGTCCAGCTTCTTCCGCACCCGGTCCGCGCGGTACTTCGTGCGCGTGAAGACGATGGCCTTCTCGATGGGCTCGTTCTCCAGAAGGTGCTGGAGGAGGTGCTGCTTGTCCTTCTCCGCGACGCGGACGGCCTGCTGCGCCACCGTCGTGGCCGGGTCCCGCCGCTCGCCGACCTCGACGGTCTCGGGGCGGTACAGAACCGTCTTCGCGAGGCTCTGGATCTCGCTCGGCATCGTGGCGGAGAACAGGAGCGTCTGCCGATCCTCCGGGACCGCCGCAACGATCTTTTTCACGTCGCGAAGGAAGCCCATGTCCAGCATCCGGTCGGCTTCGTCTAGCACGAGGATGTCCACCCACGAGAGGTCGAGGACGCCCTCGCCGTGGAGGTCCAGCAGGCGGCCAGGCGTCGCGACGACGATGTCCACGCCACTCTTGAGCGCGGACTTTTGCTTGCCCTTCCCGACGCCGCCGTACACCGTCGCGCTGCGGAGGCCGGTGTGCGTTCCGTAGGTCAGCACGGACGCGTCGATCTGGAGCGCCAACTCGCGCGTCGGCGTGACGATGAGTGCCCGGACGGCCCGTTTCCGTCCGCCGAGCGGCTCCTTGACGAGGTAGTCGAGGATGGGGAGGACGAAGGCCGCCGTCTTGCCTGTCCCCGTCTGCGCCACGCCGATCACGTCGATGCCGTCCAGCGCGAAGGGAAGAGCGGCAGCCTGGACGGGTGTGGGGG
>JBCCPW010000107.1:0-9090 GCA_039024735.1 Bacteroidota bacterium | reverse complement strand
GGCGAGGGCTCGCGCGTCGTCCGGTGTCGTCTCCTCGCGTAGCTTCGGCCATGCCCGCTGACGCCTCCCGCGCCCGCCTGACCGTCCGCTTGTGGGGCGTGCGCGGCTCGCTCCCGACGCCCCGCGCGAGCCACCTCGGCGTCGGGGGCAACACGACGTGCGTGGAGGTGCGCGGCCCCGAGGGCGCGGTGGTCATGCTGGATGCGGGGACGGGCGCGAGGGACTTCGGCGTGGCACTCGCAGCCGAGGTGGGGGGCGCTCCAGTCGATCTCCACGTCCTGTTTTCGCACTTCCACTGGGACCACCTCCAGGGACTCCCGTTCTTCGCGCCGATCTACGGCGAGGGCAACACGCTCACGCTCCACGCCGCCGCCGAGGCGGAGGCCATCGAAGCGGCCATGTGTGGGCAGATGGGCGAGCCCTTCTTTCCGGTTCCGTTCCGCGAGCTTCGCGCGACCGTCCGCGTGGTGCCCGTTCGGATCGGCGAGGCGTTCACGGTGGGCGGGATGACCGTGCGTCCGTTCCCTCTCCACCATCCGCAGGGCTCGACCGGATACCGGTTCGATGCGGAGGGCGCGTCGTTCGTGTTCGCGACGGACTACGAGCACGGCGATCCCGAGTTGGAAGCGGTCCTCGTGGACGCCGCGCAGGGGGCTGATGTGTTCTACTCCGATGCCCAGTACACGCCCGACGAGTACGACCTGCGGCGAGGGTGGGGGCACACGACCTGGGTGCAGGCAGTGCGCCTCGCGCAGAAGGCGAAGGTCGGACGGCTCGTGCTCGCACATCACGATCCCGCCCATGACGACGTGGCGCTGGAGCGCATCCTCGCGCAGGCCCGCGAGCGATTTCCGGCCACTGACCTGGCGCGAGAGGGAGCGGTGATGCAGTGGTGAGGCGGTCCGCCTCGGGACCGAGGCGGGCAGGCGACGGCCACCGAGGCGGGCGCGACGGCCACCGAGGCGGGTAGGCGACGGCCACCGAGGCGGGTAGGCGACGGCCACCGAGGCGGGCAGACGACGGCCACCGAGGCGGACGCGACGGGCGGCGCGCGTGCTGTTCGTGTCGCACTTGGGCCGGTTCGCAACGGGAGCGTGTGGTCCAGGTCCCTTCGCACAGGCTCCGCAACTCCTTGGGTTTGAGCGGGTACGTCTGGTCCTATCTCGCCTTTGCCCCTCCTCATGCAACGTCTTGGCTTTCTCTTGTTCGCTGGTGTCCTGGCGCTCGGGTCCCCTCTCGTCCATGCCCAGCCGGGGATGGCTGGCGCTCCCATCACGGGACTCGTGATCGCGGAAGACTCCGGTGAGCCGGTCGTCGGGGCCAACGTGGCCGTCTACCAGAACGACCGGTTCCTGACCGGCGCCGCGACCGACCTCGACGGCCGGTTCTCCGTCAGCCTCCGGCCGGGGACGTACCGTGTCCGCGTGAGCTTCGTCGGCTACGACTACGTCCAGCAAGAAGACGTGGCTGTGCGCGCGGGCTCCGAGACCGACCTGGGCACGATCACGCTCTCGCCCAACGCGGCCCTCCTCGGTGAAGCCCAGGTGGTGGCCGAGCGCGAGTTCATCGAACAGCAGGCCGACCGGACGGTCTACAACGTGCAGGAGCAGGCTGTGACCGCCGGGGGCAACGCGTTGGAGACGCTCCAGACGCTTCCGGGCCTTGAAGTGGACACGGACGGCAACGTCTCCCTCCGAGGCAACCAGAACGTCGCGATCCAGATCAACGGGCGGCCCGTGCCTGTCTCGGGTGCGTTTCTCGCCGCGCTGCTCCGCCAGATTCCGGCGGACCGCGTGGATGCCGTCGAGGTCATCCCGAACCCGAGCGCCCGCTACGAGCCCGATGGCATGGGCGGCATCATCAACATCCGGCTGGCCGAAGGCACCGACCGAGGACTCTCGGGCGGCCTCACGTTTGGCGGTGGCACGCAGCCCAACGCCAACATCGGCGCCAACGTCAGCTACCAGCAAGGCGCCTGGGATCTCAACGCCCAATACGGCTTCCGCTTCGATGAGAACGTGACGGTGAGCGGCTCCGACCTCGTGCTTCGAGATGCCAACGGGGACATCGTGACGGACCGGCGGCAAGACGGCGACAGCGGGAACGAGAGCACGTCCCACTTCCTCAACGGCTCCGCGACCTACTCGTTCTTCGAGGGCGCGGACCTCACCTTCGAAGGGTCCCTCGGTCTCCGCGACGGCCTGAACGAGAACGCGACGCAGTTCGAGTTCTTCGAGGGCGCGTCGGATGTTCTGCAGCGCCTCTCGGACGCTGAGCAGGACGGCTTCAATGGCGATGCGGCTCTGGTCTTCCGACGCAAGTTCGTCGGTGGTGGGGCGGCTGCGCAGCGCAGTGGAGGCGGCGGCCGTCCGGGCGGTGGGTTCCGAGGCCGTGGCTTCGGAGGTCCACGCGGTGGCGGCGGCACCTCGACGGATCACGAACTCGCCATCGAGACGCGCTACACCTTCAATCAGAACGACAACCTCGGCTGCTTCGCGGATCTGGGGGGCATTGGGTCCACGGGCGAGTCGGGCGAGTGCTACGACCTGCTCTCGGGAGGCGTCCTTGGTCTCCAGCGCCAGGACCAGGACCAGACCAACGCCGAGGCGTCTCTCCAGGTGGACTACACGCGCCCCCTCGGTGCCGCCAAACTGGAGATCGGTGCACGGTTGTCCGACGAACGTGTCACGAGCGATCAGGTCTTCTCGACCGACCGCCCCGACCCTCGCGGCCCCCGCCTCGATGACTTCGTGGTGGTCACGGGCCAGACCAACGCCTTCGAGTATGACCGCCAGATTGCAGCGGCGTACGTGCAGGCGGCACGTCCCATCGGTCCCTTTCAGGTGCAGGCGGGCGTCCGGGCGGAGTACGCGCAGCGCTCCTTCGATCTTCTCACCGAGGCGCCCGACGTTCCGGGCCTGCCCCCGGTGGCGGATGCGCCGACCGAACTGGACTACACCAACCTCTTCCCGAGCTTCTTCCTCACCTATCCCATCGGGGAGGGAACGCTCCTGAAGGGCTCGTACTCCCGTCGCATCGACCGGCCCCGGACCTCCGCACTCAATCCGTTTCCCTCGTTCGAGGACACGACGTTCGTCCGCGTCGGGAATCCGGGCCTGACGCCGGAGTACACCGACTCGTTCGAACTCGGCTTCACCTATCGGTACTTCCTCACCGTCACGCCGTTCTACCGCCGCCAGACCGACGCCCTCAGCCGCTTCGTCTTCACCGATCCCGTGACGGGCAACCGGGCGTTCACGACGGTCAACTTCGACACCGAGGAATCCTACGGAACAGAGGTGACGCTGCTGGCGCAGTTCGGCCCGGTCCGAGGCTTCGTCAACACGACCGTCGCACAGGAGGTGATTTCCGGTGAGAGCGACCAGGAGAGTGCAGAGGGGCTGACATGGCGCGCGAGCACGAGCGTCCAAGCCCGCCTTCGCGAGGGGACCAACCTCCAGTTCTTCTTCTTCTACCGGGGACCGTCCAACATCGTCGGGGGTCAGCGCGAGGGCTTTGGGTTCTCGTCGTTGGGCATCAACCAGACGATTTCCGACCGGCTCTCGCTCTCCGCACGTGTCAACGACGTGTTCTCCACGTCGCGCTTCGAGTTCGAGACCACCACGTTCGGCCCCAACGGCCAGCCCAACTCGGAGGTGGCGTCGTTCTTCGACCCGGCCATCCAGGCCATCTCGGCCACTCTCACGTGGACCTTCGGGAGCGGTCCGCAGCGGCAGCAGCGCCCCGATCAGCAAGGAGGCAACGACGGGGGCGGCTTCGGCGACCTGTAGCCCTCCGGCCCCCGGGAAGATCTCTCGCGCCCCGTGGCTCCAGGCTGCGGGGCGCGCTCGTTGGTATTCCCGCCTCCTCGGCATCGAGGCGGGACGCCATCACCGAGGCGGGACGCCATCACCGAGGCGGGACGCCATCACCGAGGCGGGGCGGTGCAACCGGGCTCGTGATGATCCGCCTCGGTACCTATGGCAGCACCGAGGCGAGAAACCGAGCTACCGAACCACAGCGATCTGCCGGACCGCTCTCGCCTCGGTGGTGGTCAGCCGGACGGTGTAGATCCCGGCCGCGAGGCCCGACGTGTCGAACGTGGTCTCGTGGGCGCCGGAGGTGTGCAGGCCGTCGGCGAGGGCAGCGACCTCGCGGCCGAGGGCATCGAAGAGGGCGACGTGTGCGTCTCCAGGAGCGCGGAGCTGATAGGGGATGGTCAGCGTGCCTCGCACGGGATTCGGGAACGCGGCTCCAAGTGCCACCTGTGCCCTCGGCGACGACTCCGACGACACGGGCGGCGCGTTCGTGTAGAACCGCACGACCGTGCCCTGCAAGGTGCTCACGTCGCCCGTCTCGGTGTTGTCCACGAAGACCTGCCGTTGGAGCGGACGGCCCTTGCCAAAGTCGATGAACGAGTACGGGCCATCGAAGGCTGCTTGTCCTTCCGCGCAGGCATCGTCGGTGGGAATGAGGGCCGATGCCGAGGCGGCGTACGCCGCGTAGTCCTCGTTGTCGGTGGTGCCGTCCTCGTTGGCGTCGATGGGGTAGTAGGCGTAGATCCGGTCTGTCGCCTGCTGCCCGAAGAGTTCGCCTTCGCCGTAGTTGAAGGCGCAGGATCCACCAGTGTCTGCGAAGAGGATCGGGATCATCTGCACGTCGTCTGTCGGGTTGGAAACTCCAAACGGACGCTCGATTCCGACATCCCAGACCTCAAAGGGCACACGGATGGCTGTCACCTCCGCCACGGTGCCAACGAACGGATACACGGCGTAGGATCCCGCCTCGGTGAACCGGATCTCGAAGTCGTGGGGCGCGAAGGCGGCAAGAACTGCCTCGGTTCCTGCCGGTCCAAGCGTTCCGAGGACGTACGTCTCGTCGGAGTTAAAGGAGTTCAAGACGCCGTTGCCTCCCACCTCGTCGCATCCTTCCGTCGAAGTGGCGGCTGGTCCGCAGGGGTCGATACCTGTCGGGCTCGCGATTTCTACGAAGGCAGGGGTACCGTTGCTGAACAGCAGGAGGGCCGGTTGGAAAACGGGGTAGACGAACGTCCGAACCTCCATAGGCCCAGAAGTTCCGCCCCAGTTCGCGGGGCGGACGCGCCAGTACGTCAGAGGCGCGAGTCCACCCGGGAGACTGGACGCGGGAACGACAAGACTGGAGCCAAAGGACCGGAATTGGACGTACGCCTCGGTGAACTCAGGATTGGTCGCCAGATCAATGAGGTAGGCATCCGCTCCGGCCACCGGAGTCCATTCAAGCGTGATCTCGTCGGGGCGTCCGCCCGCGTCAAAGTCGGTTCCATCGGCAGGCGCGACGAGAGCGGTGGTAGGGGGAGGCGAAGGAGGGGTTCGGTAGGGAACCACCACATCCGCGATGGCGGGGAGGCCTCCCGTATCGTAGGCAGCCTGCACGCCGTCGCTGATATCCTGGAGACGTGCCACGTTCTGCAGTCGATTCTGCCCACGATAGCCGAACAGAAAGGCTACGTCTACGCGCATCTGTTCACCCGGCGCGAGAGTGGAAGGCGTGGATGTGATCGCTGCCTTGCGGTCTCCGGGTTGGCCAACCAGACTCTCTTGAGGCCCAGCGATTCCCTCTGGAAGGCGGCGTTCCTCACTCCAGTACCCGTACTGAACGGGATCGCCGTCAAAGATCCACGTGGTTACCTCATCGCCTGTGTTGAAGCCACCGAGCCCCCGAGTGATTGGAGTGCCGTCTAGCCACAGGAAGTACTGAGTTGAGCCTACGATCACCAGCGTCGAGGGCAGACCAGTCGAAATGTCCCGGTTGATTGGCATCGCGCCGGCGGCACCGCTCAGGATGTCGATGCCGAACGCGGGAGGTTGCCCCCCGTACCCTCGCGAGCCCTCGTCGAACTCGTCTCCATTGTAGGCGATGAGCAAGCCACGGTTGGCATCGCCGGCGATGAAGTCGTCTTCGAAGTACCCGATGTCAGGATCCGCAAACAGAGACGCGCGGAGGTCTGTGATCGTCTCGCCGCTTCGGTTAAGGATGGTGTACGTGTAATAGATAGACTCGTTAAGCCAGTCGCGAGCGTCGGAGAACGAGTACGCAAGAATGCGGACTTCCACACCGAGAGGGGGCGATTCCGTCCACTCGTGCGTATTCCCAACATCGTTCATGACCCACCACACGCCTCGATCTCCCACGATGTCCGGTCGCTCACCCGCTGCGAGGTCGATCTGCCGGGTTCCGTATCCCGGGTCCCCGAGATCCAACTCGATGCGCGGTTCCGTCTCGGGATCGCGAACATTGTTGAGGTTCGTGTCCACGTAGAACGGTGCGCCCCACGAGATGGGCCATTCAGAGAGGTCGCGTGAGAAACCGCCACCCGAACGGTAGCCCTCGATGTCGTTGCGCCCGACGGACCACATGCGGTCGAACTGCTCGCACGTTCTCGGCGTCACGTTCCCCTGCACGTCTACCGGACCGGGCCAGAACTCGTATGGCCCGTACTCAGAGGCCGCTGCGCGGTAGTCACCATCGATTGTGCCGCCGACCCAGAGGCTGGTGGTAAACAACGGGCTTTTGCCACTCCCTCTCGGCACTTCGTAGATCGCGTCTCCTCCCCTCCATCCCAGCGCTCCGTTGTTGAAGAGAAGAGCGTTCACGTTGTTGGCATCGAGGAAGGCCTCCGCACGTCCTGGGTCGCAGCCCGTCTCCAACCGGGCGGGCGGCGAGTCGGGGATGGGCTTCGGGCGGACCGCATCGGATGCCTGCGCGAGGGAGGCTGACGTGAGCGCGATGAGAAGAGCGAGAAGGAGAGAGGCGCGAAAGATCATACGTCCAGAGAGTGAACATGAGTCCTCAAGGATAGCCAGTGCCGTGCATACACAAGAGGCGAAATCCGAAGCCCCATCAGGCAAGCGCCCCGGCCGCATAGGCGACCGGGGCGTGACGTCTCCGCCTCGTTGCCGAGGCGGGAGGAGGGCAGCACCGAGGCGGAGTGGTCGGGCTAGTACCGCGTCGTGACGGCCTTGCGCTTGAGCGCCGAGAGCCACCGCGTGATGTCAATGCCCTTGGGGCAGGCCTGGACGCAGTTGAAGATGGTGTAGCACTTCCAAAGACCGTCCTTGGAATCCACCACCTTGAGGCGTTCCTCCGCCTCGGTGTCGCGGGTGTCGAAGACGTAGCGGTACGCCTTGAGCATGGCGGCAGGGCCGAGGTAGTCGGGGTCCGCCCAGGTGCTCGGACAGGAGTGCGTGCAGGCGCCGCACATGATGCACTTGGTGGCGTCCTCGATGATGGCGTGGTCCTCGGGGCTCTGGAACCGCTCCTTCTCGGGTGTTGGGCCATCGTGGATGAGCCACGGCATGACGGCGCGGTATTTGTCGAAGAACCGGCTTTGGTCAATCACGAGGTCCTTTACGATGGGCGCCGCTGGAAGAGCCTCGAACGTGATCGTGTCTCCGTCCTTCAGGCCCATGTCCTGGATGAGGATGGAGCAGGCGAGCTTGTTCTCGCCGTTGATCTTCATCGCGTCCGAGCCGCAGATACCGTGCGCGCAGCTCTTGCGGAACGAGAGGCTCCCATCGAGGTGCCACTTGACGTAGTGCAGCAGGTCCAGGGCGCGGTCCATCGGGTCCGCGGGCACTTTGAACTCCTCCCAGCGAGGACGCGCGTCCTTCTCCGGGTCGTACCGCTTGATTTTGACGGTGAGCGTCATCGCAGCCTTCGGGGGCGCGCCGTTCTTTTCGGCTCGCGTCGCTTTCTGGGCAGCGGTCGGAGCAGCGGGGACGGTGAGGGTATCTGCCATGATGGAGGGATGTTGGGATCAGGGGATGAAGGGATGGGCGGCCATGCCTCCATCCCGCACCCTTGTCCCTCGTGCTAGTATTTGCGCTCCTTGGGCTGGAACCGGGTGATGATGACGTCCTTGTAGCCGATCTCGGTGCCGCCCTTCTGGTCGCTCCAGAAGAGCGTGTGCTTGAGCCAGTTGGCGTCGTCTCGGGACGAGTGGTCCTCGCGAAGGTGGGCGCCTCGGCTCTCGGTGCGGTTCCTGGCGCTCTCGGCGATGGACTCCGCGTAGTCCACCATGAACTGGATCTCGATGGCGTCCATGAGGTCGGTGTTGAACCGCTTGCCCTTGTCGTCGCACGTGACGTTGGCGGCCCGCTCGCGGAGTGCTTGGAGATCACTCATGGCCTCCGTGAGCGTGTCGTCCGTTCGGTAGACGGAGACGTTGGCCATCATCGTCTCCTGGAGGTCCGTGCGGATCGTGACGGCCCGCTCGCCGCTGGTGCGCGAGAGGATGCTGTCGAGGGTCTCGCGCGTCCGGCCCTCGGGATCGGTCGAGAGCGGGTGGAGGTCGTGGCCTTCCCGGATGGCTTTCGCCATCGCCATGCCGGTGCGGCGTCCAAAGACGACGAGGTCTAGCAAGGAGTTGGTACCGAGGCGGTTGGCTCCGTGGACGCTCACGCAGGCGGCCTCGCCGCAGGCGTAGAAGCCCTCCACCACATCGCTCCGGTCTGCCGACTGGACGACCTGCCCGTCGTTGTTGGTGGGAATGCCGCCCATCGCGTAGTGGCACGTCGGCGCGACGGGGATCGGCTGCTTGACGGGGTCGATGCCGAGATAGACACGGGAGAAGGTGCTGATCTCGGGCAGCTTGTGCTCCAGCACGTCCTTGCCGACGTGCGTCATGTCCAGCACGACGTGATCGCGCCCACCCACGCCTCGGCCCTCGCGGATCTCCTTGTAGATGCACTGCGAGACCATGTCGCGCGGGGCGAGGTCCTTGACCGTCGGCGCGTAGCGCTCCATGAACCGCTCGCCGTCCGAGTTTCGGAGGATGCCGCCTTCGCCGCGCGCCCCCTCGGTGATGAGAATACCGAGGCGGTAGAGGCCGGTCGGGTGGAACTGGATGAACTCCATGTCCTCCAGCGGGAGGCCCGCGCGGAGCGCGATCGCGAAGCCATCGCCGGTGCCGGCGTGCGCGTTGGAGGTCGTCTTGAACGCGCGTCCGTAGCCGCCGGTCGCGAAGCAGGTGATCTTGGAGTGGAACGTGTGGACCTCACCTGTGAGGATCTCGTAGGCCACGCATCCCGAGACGGCGCCCTCATCGTT
>JBCCPW010000106.1:0-9104 GCA_039024735.1 Bacteroidota bacterium | reverse complement strand
TCGCGGACGCGGTTGGAGAACTGGATCGTGGACTCGATGCCGGAGACCTCGAACTCCTCGGTGTCGTACGCGGCGAGGGTGTGCTCCAGGCGGAGGTCGTCGGAGACGGGCGTCTCCAGACGGAGGCCGCCGAAGAACACGTCGTAGCCGTCGTCCTCGGAGCCCTCGTACTCCGAGGCGGCGGTGCGGATGAAGTCCGGGAAGATGCCGAACGTGGTCACGCGGCTCTGCGGCTGGAACCGGAACCGGTGCCGCGCCGCCAGCCCGATGGCGCGGAGGCTCGCGCCGCCACCGAGGCGGAGGTGGGCGAGGCCCTGCACGTCGCGGAAGTCGGGGTCGTAGTCGCCCTTGAGTTCCTGGCTGCCGAAGAGGGAGCGCGGGCGCGAGATGCGCGAGGCCACGGCGACACCGAGGCGGCCGGTACCGCCCTGGATCTGGGCGCCTGCGTCCAGTGTGGAGGCGTAGGCGGTGCCGAGCACGGGGCCGTCCGGGGTGGCGTAGCGCACGTCCAGCACGGAGGCCAGCTTGCCGCCGTAGCGGACCGGGAAGCCGCCCGCGTAGAGCGTCATCGCGTCCACGAGGTCGCCGTTGACGAGGCCGAGGCCCTCCTGTTCGCCCTGCTGCGTGCGGATGGGCCGGTAGACCTCGAAGCCGTCGATGAAGAACTGGTTCTCGTTTGTGCTCCCGCCTCGGACCGAGTAGGCGTTGGAGAGTTCGTTGTTGCTCGTCACGCCGATCTCGGTCTTGACCGCGCGGAGGGCGTCCGCGACGGGCGTCGGCATGGCGCGGATGGTGGCGGGCGTGATGGTGCTGATGCCCGCGCCGATGCCCTCGCGGGTGGCCGTGACCTGGATCTCACGCAACTCGTCGTCCACGACGAGGGCCACGTCCACCACCACGCGCTGGCCCTTCCGCACGATGAGCGTGTCGCGGGCGGTCACGAACCCGACGGCGGAGACGCGGAGCGGGTAGGTGCCCTCGGGGATGCGGAACGAGAAGCGGCCGTCCACGCTCGCGGCGGTGCCGAACGAGGTCCCGTCTACGAGGACGTTGGCGCCGGGGATGGGCTCGCCGGTCTCGGCTTGTGTGACGGTCCCGGCGATCTCGCCCCAGACCTGGGCGGCGGCGGACGCGGGGAGGAGCGCCGCCAGCGCGGCGGCGAGGAGGAGACGCATCATGGACCCGAGGCCCCGGAGGGCGCGAGGAACGAGGAGGACGTACCGAACGGGCCGATGGGCGCTGGCAGTGACGGGGCGGGAAGATACGGAGCCGTGCGGAGGGGTCCGGGCGGTCTGGCGTGCCCCGCCTCGGTGCCGAGGTGGGGGCACCGAGGCGGAGGGTGGGGGGCAGGCGTGTGGCGATTTCGCTACAGCCGTGTACGCGTTTGGGGGACAGACACGTGGCGGTTTCGCCACGTCCATTGTCGCGGTTGGGGGACGAGCAGTGTCGGGGTTGGGGGACGCGACGGGGAGCGGGCGGGCCCTACGCTGGGAGTCCACTTCCATCCCCTCTCCCATGAGACTCTCGCTTTTTCTTCGCTGCGGCCTGCTGGTCGCTCTCTTCGCCACTCTGGTAGTACCCTCCGCCAGCGCACAGTTCGTACCCAATGACCCATACTACGATGGCACGGAAGGCTTTTATAATAATGGCCAGTGGCATCTTCCTGAGATTAACATGCCACTGGCGTGGGAAATCGCCTCGGGTGATTCCAGTATTGTCGTTGCCGTTATTGAGTCTGCGCACGAAATCATGCATCCAGAGCTTTCTGGTAATCTGTGGGTGAACCTTGGGGAAAGTCCTCTACCCAACGGCTCAGATGAGGACGGGAATGGATGCGAGGATGATTATCATGGATGCAACTTCAACGCTTTCGGAGGGCCGAGAGGCCGTGATACTGATCTCGATGGGGGAGGACACGGAGCTGCCGTCTCTGGTCTTCTCCTTGCACGTACGGGGAATGCTACAGGAGTCGCTAGCCCTGCTGGTGGCATGGATGCGCCTGGGGTCCGCCTGATGTCGCTTGCTCGCGAGAATACTTCAGGAGTAAAGGCTCAGGGGCAAGTTGCCCGGGCGATCGAGTATGCTGTAAACATGGGCGCGGACATTATCAATATGAGTTTTAAATTTACAGTTAATAGTGATAGTATAATAGATGCTGTTATTTATGCATATAATAACAACGTTTTGATGATTGCCAGTAGGGGTAACACGGATAGTCAGAATGTTGGAGGGGGTACATATCCAGCGCTTTATCCAGAAGTAATGTCTGTTGCAGCAGTGGGAGAAGATGGTATTTATTCTGATAAGAATGGCGACCTGAAAACAGGTATCGACCTTTTTGCTCCCGGAGGAGAGGATACCATCTTCACGCTCTGGAGTCTGGTCGATACTGGCCCGAGAGCGGACCCTGTTGTGGGATACACGACGACTTTTGGGGGTACTTCCGCCTCGGCACCTCTCGTCACAGCAGTGGCTGCTCTCATCCGGTCAATGAACCCGGCCTTGAGTGTAGATACTGTGCGCAGCATTATAGAGAGTACGGCAGACCCTGCTGGGTGCGAACTGGCAAACGGGGACCCGTGTAGAGCTAGCTCCAACGGGACGAGTGGAGCAATACGTGGCCGTCTTGACGCCTACGCGGCGCTGGTCTACACGCTGGAGAACCATGGCGGCACGCTCCGGCAGGACGTGACCGTGCCCGCAGGCGAGACCTGGAACCTCGGCAACGTGACGCTGGCCTTTGAACCCGGGCATAGGCTGATAGTGGAGGGTACGCTCAACGCGGACGGCACCACGTTCACCGCGAGCGACCCTGCGCAGGGCTGGGGCGGCATCCGCTACGAAGATGGCTCCGGTGGTACCCTCATGGGCGGGACGAGAATCCAGCGTGTGAGTGGGTGGACCGGTACCGCCGTCACCATCACGGACGCCTCACCCGTGCTCGACAGTCTGTTCATCAACACGCCTCGGTCGGGTGCAGTGGTAACCGGTGTGCGGATTACCGGCTCCGACGCCTACCCCACACTGAACAAGGTGGATATCAATGGGATGACCTACGACGGTATCGTGATTGATGGTGCCGCACGGGCACGCCTGACAGACAACGTCGTTACGAACACAACCGGCGAGGGACTCCAGGCAGGGTTCAACACCGAGACCTTCCTCTATCCCTCGCTTGAAGCCGACAGTTTGCGCACAGAGGGTAACCGTTTCGAGGACAACACCGGGGATGGCTTCCGCGCGACGGATGGCAATCACACTTTCGGGTACTACTACTACCCACAGGGTGGCTACCACAACCGGGGCTACAACTCGTTCGACTCGAACAGCAGCCGAGGCGTGGAAGCAGGTTACGGTGTCACGATCCACGCTGGGTCCTCGGTCTACGTCCAGAAAGACCGGAATCGATTCGTGAGCAACACCATCGATGACGTCTACGCCGACGCAGCGACGATCTATGCCGAGTGCGACTGGTGGGGCCCCACCCCCCCTCCGTTCAACAATACGACTACGGTCAACGGCGGCGTCATTGACGACTCGCACTGGCTGGATGCGGACCCCTACGCACCGGGCTCGAATCCGACGTGTATCACGTCGGTGCCCAAGACATCGGGGACGACGCGGTCTGCGTCTAAAACGAGCTCCGCGTACGATGTCCTCCGAGACGTTCAGGCCGAAGACCCTGCCCTCGCGCTCGAGACGCTGCAATCCGTCGTGGCGGCTGGTGGGCCGGAGGCTGCAATGGCAGTGCGTGAACTGGCCGTGCTCGGCGCTCGAGAGGACATACCCACCGAGACCCTCGCTGGAGTCGAGACGCTCTTGGAGGCGACTGTCTCCACCGGCGCGCCGGACCTCCGCGACGCTGCTCGCTACACCCTGGTCCGCCTCCGTCAACGTGTGGGCGATCTCCGCGGCGCACTCACCCAGGCTGAGGCTCTCGCCACCGAGGCCGCCAGCCCGGGTGCCTCCATCGCCGCGCAGCGGGCGCAGGTCTATCTCCTCGCAGACCTCGGTCGACCCTCTGAGGCGCGAAGTGCCCTCGCTGTGCTCGAAGAGCTCGCGCCCGCGAGTTCCGAGGTGGAGATGGCGCGACTGCGGGTGGCCGATCTCACGGGCGAGGCAGCACCGGCCCCAGAGCCCGCACGAGGTCTGTCGGCAAAGTCGGATCCGGTCCAAACCGCGACAGGGGAGACGGAGGTGGACTTCGGCATCCGGCCGAATCCTGCCTCAGGCGCAGTCTCGTTGGGCGTGACGCTCCCGAATGATGCCGAAGTGCGCGTAACGATCCACGACGTGCTCGGCCGCGAGGTCGCCGCGCCGCTCACGGGCATGCTCCGCGCCGGGCGCCATGCTGCGACTGTGGATGCCTCGGCGTTCGCTCCGGGCGTCTATCTCGTCCGTGCAAGCATCCGCACCGAGGGAGCCACACCCGAGGTCCGCGTCGAACGGCTTACCGTCGTCCGGTAGTCGAACGTCGAGACCTTGAGCCCCTCGTCGGATCCGCCGATACTGGCGGTCCGGCGGGGGGCTCTACCTTCCCTCTCCCTCTGATCTCTGTTCTCGTGCACGCTCGTTTCGTTCTGGCGGTGGTCCTCACCGCTATGTTTCCGTTGTCTTTCTCCGCTCAGGCCCAGCCCGTCGTATGGGAAAAGCTGCCGTTCCTCTACGACGATGGCGGAGGACCTGTGGACTCGGCTGAGTTCATCGGCTTCGTCGCGGGTGGAGACACGCTCTTCGCTGCGGGCAACGACGGCCATTATCTCTTCCATGCCGAGGCGGACGGCGGCACCGGCACGTGGGAGCAACTGTGCCCGTCGAACTGCACGACGGAAGACGGTCTCGTGACCCGAGCGGGTACGCTTATCGTCGCTTCGAGCTTGACGGGTGTGGGGTGCGACCGCTCGCTCAACTATGGGCGCACGTGGCAGCAGAACGTGGCACCTCAGCAGCGCGATTGTCACGCCATTCACCAGAGCGCTCTTCCAGCGTACGGCGGTCCCGATAGGGGGCGCATCATCGGAGCGCAGGTCTCTGCCCCCTGCTTTTCGGATGAGGACGGCGCCCCTGGGACATGGACGTGTGGACCCAGTTCCGGCGGTGGCACAGGGGGCGATACGGTAGCCTTTGGCGACGTGATGCCGTCGGCGGCACTACCCGAGGGCCGTCTCCTCGCGGGCGTCTGGAACGGCATCACGACCTCCGACGACGGTGGCCGGACGTGGCAGCCCTCCTCGCTCTACGGCTTCGCACGGGCCATCACGCGCTCGCTCACCTGGGTGCCTGAGGCGGGCCACCCCTACGGCGGTGCGGCCCTCGCGGCCGTCCAGGATCTCGGCCTCGGCGAGCGCGACTCACTGGCAACCATCTGGCGCAGCGACGACGGTGGCTCGACGTGGACGAGCGTGCACCGCTTCAGCCCGACCGAGTATGGGATCCCTGACCAAGGCGACAATGGCGAGGGCTATCCGCTGGGGTACCGCCTCAATCAGGCGGTGCTGTTCACCGCGAGCGACGGCGTGGTGTGGGCGGGGCTCTACGCGAACGTGGCCGGCCCAGACCCTGCCAACGGGTCCATGGCCCGTAGCTTCGACGGCGGGCGGACGTGGGAGGTGGCAGCAGGCCCAGGCTCCGGGTGGGGCGGTCGCGGGGTGCGTCAGATCATCGAGGCGCGAGACGGCCGGATCTACGTGGCGGCGGAAGAGGGTGGGGTGTGGCGGACGGTGAACCCGGTGGTGGCCGTAGCGAACGCCCCCGAGGCGCCGGAGCCGGTCCGCCTCGGTGTTCGCGTGGAGCCCAATCCGGTATCCGGGCGCGCGGTGGTGCAGTGGCAGCAGACCGAGGCGGGCACCGCACGGGTGACGGTCCACGACGCACGCGGTCGCGAAGTGCTCGTCGCCGCAGAGCGCCGCCTCGGTGCAGGCGATCAGAGCACCGAGGTGGACACGTCGGGCCTCGCGCCGGGGGTGTACCTCGTCCGGGTGGTCACCGAGGCGGGGACGGCCAGCGCGCGGCTGACGGTGGCGCGGTAGATCCGCCTCGGTCGGGGCATGGAGGCACCGAGGCGGGAGACTACTCCCCCTCGCGTGGCTCGTTTGCGACCAGCCCGTGCCGCAGCACGTAGAGCACGAGTTCCATCCGGGACTCCAGGCCGAGTTTCATCCGCGCCCGCCGGATGAACGTCGTGACGCTGCTCGGCTGCACCGCCATTTCCGCGGCGATCTCGCGCGTCGTCAGGCCCTGCGCCACCAGTCGCGCCGCCTGCGTCTCCCGCGAGGAGAGTCCCGCTAGCGCCCCCTCGTTGCTCAGGTCGCGCCCTTCCGCGACGGCCTCTGCCAGGATCTCCGCAAACGCAGGGGAGAGGTAGTGCTTCCCGTCGGCGGCCATGCAGACGGCTGTGGGGAGTTCGTCCAGTGCCCGGCGCCGGTCCACGAAGCCCGCCGCGCCGTCGCGCAGGGCGAGGACCGCCGTCTCCCGTTCCCGGAGGTCCGAGAGGATCAAAACGGGAAGCTCCGGCCGCTCTGCCCCGAAGCGGGAGAGCGCTTCCTGCCACCCGCGCAATCCCCACACGGCCACATGGATCGGCGGGCCTGCCCGGACGGTACGGAACGCCGCCTCGGTGGTCGCTGCTTCCAGAACCTCCGCGATCTCGGGCGTGCCGTGGAGTCGCTCGGCGAGGGACGTACGGGAACGAGGACGAGCGTCCGCGACCAGGACGCGAAGGGCACGAGGAGTCATGGCGAGAGACAAGCGAGTCACAGGCCCGGGTGGAAACATAGGCGGCGCGAAGGAGAAATCCAATCCCCAACGTGGGGTGTCATTTTGATTTCTGCCTCTGCCTCTGCCTCTGCCTCTGCCTCTGCCTCTGCCTCTGCCTCTGCCTCTATGTGTCCTCGGAGGCTCCGGTTGGTTTCTCTGCGTCCGTCTTGGGTGTAGGGGCACCGAGGCGGGGGTGGGGTGTTTGTGTGGTCGTACCGCCACACCAACACCCTCCGCCGACAGCACCTCCTTCAAGGGAAGAGTTTGCTCTACCCAACAGCCCTGAGTGGCGGCACCGAGGCGGGCAGGCGTGCGCGAGGACGGAGACGCAGCGGAGGCCGGGTGAACGCGCGATGAGTTCGTGACGCGGCGCGGCATTCGGTTGGATCTCGCGTTGAAGCGGCCGATCCTCCCGCCCTCATCCGCCTCACCCCCGGTGTCCGACTTCGCGACCGCCTTCCTCGCGGTCTTCCTCCCCCTCTTCGTCGCCATCAACATCCCCGGCATCCTCCCGCTCTACATCGGGATGACGGAGGCGTTCGAGCGCCGGGCGCGGCGCCAACTCCTCGTGCGCGCCCTCGCGGCGGCAGCCGTCCTCGCGGTCCTGATGCTGTTCGCGGGCGAGGTCATCTTCAACACGCTCGGGATCGACGTGAACGACCTCCGCGTCGGCGGCGGGCTCATCCTGCTCGTCATCGCGATCACCGACCTCGCCTTCTCCGACGCCAAGAAGCGCCGAGGCGGAAACGGCGACGCGCCCGGCGGAGCGGACGAGCCTGGGGCGGACGAGCCCGACCTGCCCATCGTGCCGCTCGGCATCCCGCTCATCATCGGTCCGGGCGCCATCACGACCATCCTCGTGGCGCAGAGCGCGGAGGGCTACGTGCCGACGCTGCTCTCCATCGTCGCGAACCTCTCGCTCGTGTTCGTCGCGTTCACCTTCGGCCCGGCCATCCTACGCTACCTCGGGAAAGACACCTCGAAGGCCATCGCGAAGGTGGCGAGCCTGTTCCTCGCCGCGATCTCCGTCGCGATGATCCGCGCGGGCGTGACGGGCATGATTGCGGGATAGGCCAGTGGCGGAATCGGCACGGCACGGTTCGGACCCCTGTAGGACCTTGCCCACTGCCCACTGCCCACTGCCCACTGCCCACTGTGACCATCCGCGTCCTCGCCTTCGCCTCCCTCCGCGACGCCCTCGGGATGGGCGAGGTGACGCTCACGCTCCCCGAGGCGGCCACCGGCACGGACCTGCTCGACGCCCTCGAAGCCGACCACCCCCGCTTCGGTCCGTTCCGCCGCACCCTCCGCCTCGCCGTCAACGGCCGCTACACCCGGGGCGACGCCCTTCTCGCCGATGGCGACGAGGTCGCGCTCATCACGCCCACCAGCGGCGGATAGCTTGTGGCATGATCGTCTCGCGCACCCCGTCCGATCCCGCCGCCGTCGCCGCCCACTACGACCGTCTGGACGCGTTCTACCGCGAGGTCTGGGGCGAGCACGTTCACCACGGCCTCTGGACCACCGGCCGCGAGACGCCCGAGGCGGCGGCCGAGGCGCTGGCCTCTCGCGTGGTGGAGGCCGTCGGCGACGCCCGCGACGTGGTGGACGTGGGCTGCGGCTACGGCGCCACCGCCCGCCGCATCGCCGAGGCGACCGGCGCGACCGTCACGGGGCTGACCCTCTCCGAGGCGCAGGCCGAGGGCGCCCGCCTCGGTGCCGTCGCGAGGGGGGACGTGCAGATCCTCGTGCGCGATTGGCTCCGCAACGGCCTCCCCGATGCGTCCGCCGATGCCGTCGTCGCGATTGAGAGCACGACGCACATGCCGGACCGGTCCCGGGTGTTCGAGGAGATGGCGCGCGTCCTGCGGCCGGGCGGACGGCTCGCGCTCTGCGTCTGGGCCACCTCCATCCGCCCCACGGCGTGGCAGGTGCGGCACCTCCTGGAGCCGATCTGCCGCGAGGGGCGGCTCGCTGGGATGGGCTCGATGATCGAGAACCGGGCGTGGATCGAGCGGGCCGGGATGCAGGTCACCCGCGAGGAGGACTGGAGCCGACAGGTGGCGCGCACGTGGACCGTCGTCGCGCGGCGCGTGGCGGCCCGCCTCGCGACGGACGCCCGCTACCGCCGCTTCCTCCGCGATGGCACCGAGGCGGACCGCGTCTTCGCGCTGACGGTCGCCCGGCTGCGGCTCGCGTTCGCGGTGGGCGCCATGCGGTACGGGTTCTTCGTCGCGCGGAAGCCGTAGGACGATCCGCCTCGGTGCGTGTCACCGGATGACGGCCAACTCGCTCGCGTCGAACGAGACCGGCTCGGGGTTCGCCTGGATCGTTGCGTACGCAGGCTC
>JBCCPW010000105.1:0-9154 GCA_039024735.1 Bacteroidota bacterium | reverse complement strand
CCCGAGGCGCTCCACGTCACCAGCGCCCGCGCCGGGCACGTCTTCGGCGACCACACCGTCAGCTTCGACAGCGCCGTGGACCAGATCGAGATCACGCACCGCGCGAAGGACCGCCGGGCGTTCGCCGTCGGGGCCGTCCGAGCGGCAGAGTGGATCCGAGGCCGCGCCGGTCTGTTCACTCTCGATGACCTGTTGGACGACGTGGGCGTCTCGTGACACACCTCCCGCCTCGGTGACCTACCGAGGCGGGACGGCGAGACCGTCGCGTTTCGCGCCATCCTGACCGTGCGGGCACAGCGCGCTGTGCCCCTGCGGGTGCCCTTCCGACTCCTCTCTGACACTCATGGGCCCCTCCCGCACGCCCCTTTTTCGAGGCACCGCCCCCGCACTCGTCACACCGTTCACGGCAGCGGGCGACCTCGACCTCGGCGCCTTTCGCCGCCTGATCGACTTCCACCTGAAAGGCAGCCCCGATCACGACGGTGTGGAGGCTCTCGTCGTCCTCGGCACGACGGGCGAGAACCCGACCGTCACGCACGACGAGCGGCGTCAGCTCGTCGAGGTCGCCATCGAGCACACCGCCGGGCGCGTGCCCGTCATCATCGGCACCGGGACGAACAACACCGCGCAGTCGGTCCAGTACTCTCGCGAGGCCACCGAGGCGGGCGCGGGCGGCCTCCTCGTCGTCGGGCCGTACTACAACAAGCCGACACCCGCGGGCGTGCGCGGCCACGTGGAAGCCATCGCGGACGCGACCGACTGCCCCATCGTTCTCTACAACGTGCCGGGCCGGACGGGCTCCAATCTCACCGCCGAGACCACGCTCATGATCACCGAGGCGGTCCCGACCGTCGTGGGCGTCAAAGAGGCGAGTGGCAACCTCAATCAGGTGGCGGACCTCCTCGCGCATCGCCCGGACGGGCTGGCGGTCTACTCCGGCGATGACGACCTGACGCTGCCCATGCTCGCGCTCGGCGCGGACGGACTGATCTCGGTCATCGCGAACGCCGTGCCGGGCGCGGTCAGCGAGATGGTCCGCCTCGGTCTCGCCGGGAACGTGGCGGGGGCCCGTGCGCTGCACTTCCACCTGCTGGACGCGATGCGCGCGAGCTTTGTGGAGGCCAACCCCGGACCGCTCAAAGCGGTCCTCGCGGAGATGGGGCTCCTGGAGAATGTGCTCCGCCTTCCCCTCGCGCCCCTCTCCGACACCGCGCGCGAACGCGTGCTGCGTGCGTACCGTCCACACCTCCACGCGCCGACGCCCGCATGACGCTCACCCCGACCCAGGCCCTTCAGACCTACCTCGCGGCCTGGAATGCACCCGACGCCGAGACCGCCTCTTCGTATCTCCTCTCCTGCTGCACCTCGGACGTGACGCTGGTGGACCCGCACGCCCTCCGCCCGATCCAGGGCTGGGGCTCCATCGCGGGCCACATCGCGGCGTTCCGCGAGAGCGCGGGGCCGCTCCAGATGGAGGCCACGACTAGCATCGACGCGCACCACGGCATCTGCCGCCTCCGCTGGCAACTCGCCGACGGCCCGGACGTGCGCCAGCGCGGACTGCTCGTCGCCGAGGCGGCGCCCGACGGCCGCCTCCAGCGCGTGATCCATTTCGTGGACCCGGCGTGAGCGCCTGATGGTTCCCGCCTCGGTACCGAGGCGGAAGTAGCCGCGCGCGTGCGGCGCTTTCCCTACGATTGGCCCCTTCTACCGTCCCCTCCCATGTCCGACCTCCACTCCCGAATCGACGCCCTCACTTCTCAGGGCGATCCCGACGCCGCCGAGGCCCGGGCTGCTGTCTCTGATCTCCTGGAAGCCCTCGAAGCGGGCACCGTCCGCTCCGCCTCGCGCGGCGAGGACGGCGTCTGGCGCGCCAATCATTGGGTGAAGCGCGGCATCCTGCTCGGCTTCCGCGTCGGTCAGATCGTGGACCAGTCGGTCGGGCCGTTCGCGTTCTTCGACAAGGACACGTACCCCACACGGCCGTTCTCCACCGAGGCGGGCGTGCGGATCGTGCCCGGCGGCTCCACGGTGCGGCGCGGGTCGTACCTCGCGCCGGGCGTGGTCTGCATGCCGCCGATGTACGTCAACGTCGGCGCGTACGTGGACGGGGGCACGATGGTGGACAGTCACGCGCTCGTCGGCAGCTGCGCGCAGATCGGGCGCGACGTGCACCTGAGCGCGGCGGCGCAGATCGGCGGCGTGCTGGAGCCCATCGGCGCGGCACCGGTGGTGATCGAGGACGGCGTGTTCGTCGGCGGCGGATGCGGCGTCTACGAGGGGACCGTCGTCCGCGAGAACGCGGTGCTGGCGGCGGGCGTGATCCTGACGCGGAGCAGCCGGGTCTACGACCTCGTGAACGAGACTGTCCTCCGGTCCAGCACCGAGGCGCCGCTGGAGATCCCGGCGGGCGCGGTCGTCGTGCCCGGGACGCGGGCGGTGGACTCCGAATTCGGGCGCGAGCACGGCCTGAGCCTCTCGGCGCCCGCCATCGTGAAGTACCGCGACGCAAGCACCGACGCGAGCACGACGCTGGAGGACGCGCTGCGGTAGGGTTCTGGGTTCTGGGTTCTGGGTTCTGGGTTCTGGGAAGCAAACCGCCGTCGAGTCCGTCTGCCAGCGGGGCGGGCTAGCGACCGGCGCGGGCGGGATCGGAATCGTAGGGGCACAGTGGTGCTGTGCCCACGGTGTTCGGCACCGAGGCGGGGAGGGTCAGGCCGCCCTCGCGAGATCCACGGGCACCCACGAGGGCGCCGACGCCAGAACGGTGAGCGCGTCTGCGAGGACGCCGCCCGCCGTCACATCGGCGCCTGCGCCCGGCCCGGAGATCGTGATCGCGCGGTCGCCGTAGCGCTCCGTTCGGAAGACTAACACGTTGTCCGTCCCCGAGAGCGACCCGAGGGCTGACTCGGCCGCGACCTCCTCCACGCCCACCCGGATACGGCCGTCCTCCAACCGGCCGACATACCGGAGCACGCGACCGCGCGACTCTGCCTCGGAGATCCGCGCTGCCCACGCGTCATCCAGGTCCGGCAGTCGCGCCGCGACCTCGCCGGTCGAGAACTGCGCGAACTCGGGAGGTAGCAGGGGTTCGACCTCCACCTCGTCCCGCTCCACACGGTAGCCAGCCGTGCGAGCCAAGATCATCAGCTTCCGCACCACGTCCTCGCCCGAAAGGTCGTCGCGCACATCGGGCTCCGCGTAGCCCTTCGCGCGAGCGTCCAGGACCGCCGCGCTGAACGGCGTTCCGCGCCCGAGTTGGTCCATCACGAACGTGAGCGTCCCCGAGGGGCTGCACTCCACGCGCTCGATGGTGTCGCCGCTGGCACGCAGATCGCGGACGGTCTGCACAGCCGGGAGCGCGGCCCCGACCGTCGTCTCGTAGCGGTAGCGGGTGCCCCCGGCCGAGGCGCGGAGGAGCGCGTCGAAATACGACTGCTCGAACGTGTTGGCGTGCTTGCTCGCGGTCACGACCCGGACGCCTCCGTCGAGCAAGCGCACGTACTCTCGCGCGATGTCCGGGCTGCTCGTCGCATCGGCGAACACGACCGGGCGACCGGTGCGTGCGAGGGCGAGCAGGTTCTCAGAGATCTGCCGCCAGTTCGGCGGGGCGGTGCCGGTGCCGTCGCGAAGCACGTCCTCCGGCGAGAGCCCCGTTTCGCGCCAGAGCGCGCCACGCGTGGTGCACGCGCCGATCAGGGACGGCGCCTCGGGACCGAGGCGGACAAGACGGTGGAGAAACGCGGTGCCGACAGAGCCGACGCCTGCGAGGTAGAAGGCGGGGGTAGAGACAGTCATGCGAGGGCGGGAATCGGAAGAGCAGGCGGGGCGTCCCGAACGACCCAGGTACCGGGGGCATCGGGGTCGGAGGTCGGGCGGACGCGGACGGTGGTGGGCGTGGACTGGAGCGGATCGAGGGCGCGGGCATGGATCCCGAGGCGGCCCAGGCGAGCGAGCCGGACCGCCTCGGTCATGGGCACAGAGCGGAGGCGGCGGGCGGTGGGGTCGCGCCGGGGATCGGCGGTGTAGAGCGCGTCGATGTCGGTCCACCGTTCGAGGCACGCGGCGCCGAGCGCGCCCGCGATCAGCCCGGCGGTGTAGTCGCTCCCGCCTCGGCCCAGCGTGGTCACGGCTCCGCCGGGCGCTCGCCCGATGAAACCCGTCACGACGGGCACCACACCGAGGCGGAGACCGCGGTGCCACTGGCGGATCGCGCGGTCCGTCTCTTCCTGGTCCACACGGGCGTCGCCGTGCTGCGCGTCCGTCGCGATGAGCGGCGCGGCGTCGGTCGGGAGCGCATTGAGCCCGGCCTCGCGGAGCACGGCCGCGACGAGCGGGACGGACAGCCGTTCGCCCGCTGCAAGGGCGGCGTCGCGCAACGAGGGAGACGACTGCCGCGCGATGGCGGCGAGCGTGCGCCGCAGCGCCTCGGTGTGGACCTCGAGATGGATCGCGTACCGCCGCCGGGACGCATCAGACAGCGTCTCTGCACCGAGGCGGTCGTAGCGGGCACGGACCTCGGCGACCCACGGATCGGGGTCAGCGCCGGTCCCGTCCAGCGCGCTGGCGGCGCGCGCGAGGGTGTCGGTCACACCGGACGCCGCCGAGACGACCACCACGAGCCGGTGCTGCCTCGCGCCACGCGAGACGATCTCCGCGACCCGCGCGAGCGACGCGGCGCTCCCGACCGACGTGCCGCCAAACTTGAGAACGTGAAGCGGCATGATCAGGCGGGGACGGCGGGCGTGAGGTGACGGGCGAGCCACGGCGCGAGGCACGCGGTCATCTCCTCGAAGGCGACGAGGAAGGCGTCGTGGCCGTGCGGCGACGAGATCACTCCGAGCGTGGCGTCCGGGAGCGCCGCGGCTAACGCCTCCTGCTCGTGCAGCGGGTAGAGCACGTCGCTGTCGATGCCGAGCACGAAGGCCGGGACCTCGATGTCCGCGAGGCCGTCTTCGAGAGACAGCCCGCGCGCGGCGTCGTGGCTGTCCATCGTGCGCGTGAGCGCGACGTAGCCCGCCGCGTCGAAGCGGTCCACCAGCTTCTCGCCCTGGTACCGGAGGTAGCTCGCCACGTCGAACCCGCCGTCCGCCGCCGTCTCGCGGCCGTGGCGCGCGGCGTAGATCGCGGGCGTTCGGTAGGAGAGCATCGCGATGGCACGGGCCGCTGCCAGTCCGGCACGAGGCGGACGCGCGGGGTCGTAGTCACCGCCGTTCCAGTCGGGGTCCGCGGCGATGGCCTGCCGTTGCGCCTCATTCCAACCGATGGCCCACGCCTCGTGCCGCGCCCCGACGGCAATCGGCGCGATGGCGCGGACGAAGCCTGCCTGCCGCCCCCACTCCAGCGCGAACATCCCGCCGAGCGACCCGCCGATGGCGAGGGCCACCTCGCGCACACCGAGCGCCTCCAGAACAGCGCGGTGCAGCCGCACGCCGTCGCGGACAGTCACGAGCGGGAATGCGCTGCCGTACGCTCGGCCCGTCGCGGGATCGGCGGTGCGCGGCGAAAGGTCGCCGTAGGGCGAGCCCGGCACGCTCAGACAGATCACGAAGTAGTGATCCGTATCGAGCAACCGACCGGGACCGATGAGCGGCCCCCACCACGAGGCCGCGTCGGTGTCGCCTGTCAGGGCGTGGCAGACCACGATAGCGTTGTCGCCCAATGTGTTGAGCGCGCCCCATGACTGGTATGTGATCGCGGGACGGTGGAGCGTGGCCCCGCCGTCGGTGACGACGGGGCCAGGCAGGACGACAGGAGGAGGCATGGACATCGGCGCGAGGGCGCAGGGGAGAGCCACCGAGGCGGCGGCGGGCAGGGACCACGGATTCGCTCCCCCGCCTCGGTACCGAGGCGGGGGAAGGACCTCGCGCTAGGCCGCGACGAGCGTCTGGAGAAACGCCTGCTCGAAGTCGGCCACGATGTCGTTGATGTGCTCCAGGCCGACTGAGACGCGGATCAACTCTGGGCGGACGCCCGCGGCGCGCTGCTCGTCCTCGGAGAGCTGCTGGTGCGTCGTGCTCGCGGGGTGGATGACGAGCGTCTTCGCGTCGCCCACGTTCGCGAGATGGCTCGCGAGGTGGACCGCCTCGATGAAGGCGCGGCCCGCCTCCTGGCCGCCCCGGATGCCGAAGGAGAGCACGCTCCCGAAGGCGCCCTCGCGGAAGTACCGCGCCGCCCGCTCGTGCGAGTCGTGCCCGGCGAGACTCGGGTGCCAGACCCATTCCACGGCATCATGAGCGTCCAGCCACGCGGCCAGCGCGTTGGTGTTCTCGGCGTGCCGCTCGGCGCGAAGGGAGAGCGTCTCGACGCCCTGGAGAAGCTGGAAGGCGTTGAACGGCGAGAGCGCCGGACCGAAGTCGCGCAGGGCCTCCACGCGCGCCCGGATGATGAACGCGACGTTGCCGAGGTCACTCTCGGGGTTGAACACGTCGGTGAAGACGAGCCCGTGGTAGGCCTCGTTGGGCTCGGTGAAGAGCGGGTACCGGCCGTTGCGCCAGTCGAACCGCCCGGCGTCCACGATCACGCCGCCGATGGACGTACCGTGCCCGCCGATCCACTTCGTGGCCGAGTGTGTCACGATGTCCGCGCCGTGCTCGATGGGCCGGACGACCCAGCCGCCCTGCCCGAACGTGTTGTCCACCACCAGCGGCACGCCGACGCGGTGGGCAGCATCGGCCAACGCGCGGAAGTCCGGGACGGTGAGGTCCGGGTTGCCGAGCGACTCGGTGAAGAACGCCTTGGTGTTCTCGTCCGCCAGCGCCTCGAACGCGGCGGGCGTCTCCTCGTCCACGAACCGCGTCTCGATGCCGAGGCGGCCGAGCGACACCTTGAGCAGGCTGTACGTCCCGCCGTAGATCCGGCTGGACGCGACGATGTTGTCCCCCGCCTCGGCGAGCGTCGTGAAGGTGACGAGATGGGCGGACTGGCCCGAGGCGACCGCCAACGCGGCGGCGCCTCCCTCCAGCGCAGCGATCCGCTGCTCGAACACATCGGTCGTCGGATTCATGATCCGCGTGTAGATGTTGCCGAACTCTTGGAGCCCGAAGAGCCGCGCGGCGTGGTCGGCGTCGTCGAAGGTGTAGGAGGTCGTCTGGTAGATGGGCACGGCGCGGGCGTTGGTCGCCGTGTCGGGCGCCTGCCCGGCGTGGAGTTGGAGGGTGTCGAAGTGGAGAGGACGGTCGCTCATGGCGGCGGGGGCGGCGGACCGGCGGGGCATCAAAAAACCCCTCCGGCCCAGTGGCTGAAGGGGTGGATGAATGCGGGTGTGTCTCGCTTATCCGGGCATCGCGCGCCCTCCCTTCAGGCCATTCGGCATCATCATCATGCACATCTCCAGACACCGCATGGCGGCGCTGGGGAGACAGATCATGGGGAGGGAGCGATGCATGGGCGCACGCGCGGGATCAGGCAGGCCCGAAACGAAAAAACCCTCTCGGAGATAGAGAGGGTCGCGTGCAGCGCGGCTGCCGTCGCCTCTCATCACTCCCGAGGCACTCTCGGGCAGGTGGTAGCACCACATGGCCCGGAGGCCTGGTTGCCACGACGTCGTAGGGCCTGATCCCTCGGTCGTTCTGGATGAGACGCCGTAGTGTATCGGGTGATGGCGGCGGGAGTCAAGCGGCCCGCTCTGCTTCGTTCCTCCTTCACACGGCGATCCCGCCTCGGTACCGAGGCGGACACTCGTCATCCCTCGCCGCGCGGTCCTAGCTTCCCAGCAGACCCCGCCCCCCCATGAGCCGGATCATCCACGCAGGCGACACGCCCGCCAAGCGCCGCCGTCAGCAGGAGCGCTCCTGCGCCGAGGCCCTCCGCACCCTCGCCGCCAAACCCGCCCTCGCGAGCGGTGTCTGGGACGCCGAGGCGAAGGACCTCGCGGCGTTCCTCGCCTTCAACCTCCGCGAGATCGGCGAGACCATCGAGGGCAGCGCCCAGTCCTGGGACGACCGCAACTACTGGAAGAAGGCCGAGAAGCTCCGAGCCGACTGGCGGTGGGCGCCACACACGGCGAACGACCTCGAAGAGGCCCTCCTCACAAGCGACTGGCCCGGAGCGACGGATCTCTTGGTTTCGCTCGTGCCTCGCTTCGCGCACGTCAACGTCGGCCGTCAGTTGCGCGATGCAGACTGGTGGGCGGGCGCCTTCCGTGCGCTCCAGAAGCGGGCCGCGAAGGCGGCGTAGCGTGGCATTCGAGACGCGGGAGCGTGAGGGCCGTCGCGAGATCCTCGATCCCGTCCGCCGCCAGTGGGTGGCGCTCACGCCCGAGGAGGGCGTCCGGCAGCGGCTCCTCGCGCTGCTCCTCTCGCGAGGCTACCCCGCCGGACTGATGGCCGTCGAGAAGAAAGTGGAGCATCTTGGCCGGGCCTGGCGGGCCGACCTCGTGGCGTACGGACGGGACTCGCGCCCGCTCCTTCTCGCGGAGTGCAAGGCGCCCGGCGTGGCCGTGAACCAGACCACGTTCGACCAGCTCGCGCGGTACAACGCGGTCCTCGGGGCACGGCGGCTCATTGCCACCAACGGCGACGCGCTGCTCGTCTGCGAGAAAGCCCCGGACAGTTGGCGGTGGCTGGCGGAGGTCCCGCCATTCGAGTAGCCTCGCCTCGGTGAGGGCGTCAGACCGCCTCGGTGGTCGTGGCGCGGGCCTTCGGCGCATCCGGCGACGCCAGGACCGCCATGATGAGGCGGCTTCTCGCGAAGGCGGCATCCACGCGGTCCATCTGCTCCGGGAAGGCGTCCGACAGGCCCTGCCGGGCGCCCTCGTCCAGCGCCGTTGCCACCGAGGCGAGATCGTCCAGGCCGACGGCCAGCGCGGAGGACCGGACGGCGTGCGCCGCCCGCCCCACCTCCGGCACGTCGCCTGCGGCCACCGCCGTTCGCAGCCGCTCCACAATCTCGACCGTCCGATTGGCGAACGAGGTCGCAATCTCGCGCACGAACTCAGGGTCGTCCTCGCCGATCTGCTCCGCGAGGCGCGCGCGAACCTCCGCCGCCACGGCGGCCACGTCCGGCGGCGCCTCGGTGCTGGTTACTGAGCCCGATGAGGTCGGCCGGTTGGCGGCGAGCGGCTGTGCTGCGCTGAGCGCCGCGACGAGGGCCTCCCGCGCGATGGGCTTGGTGACGTAGTCGTCCGCCCCGGCCCTCAGGCACGTCTCACGGT
>JBCCPW010000104.1:0-9170 GCA_039024735.1 Bacteroidota bacterium | reverse complement strand
GGCGAGGACCTGGACTGGTGCTACCGGATCCAGCAGGCGGGATGGGCCATCCGGTACACCCCGGCGACTCAGATCGTCCACTACAAGGGGGAGAGCACGAAGAAAGGCGACCTCCGCTACGTGCGACTGTTCTACGGCGCGATGCTCCGCTTCGTCGAGAAGCACCTCACCTCCGACGGCCATAGTGTCATCGGGCGGGCGGCATCTGTTCTCCTCGCGATGGGCATCCGTGCAGGGATCGTCGCCCGAGCGGGGATGGCGGCCGTGGCGCGCGTGTCCCGCGCCATCGCTCCCCCCGTGCTCGATGGCACTCTGGGCTGGCTGGCCCTCGCAGCAGCGGCCCTCGCGTGGTCCCTCCCTCGGGGGTTCACCTTCGACGCTCCGTTTTACATCCTGGTCCTTCCGCTCTATGCCCTGGCTCTGGTGCTGGGCATTGGCGGCGCCGGAGGCTACAGCCGGGGCTCGAGGCGTCTCCGACCGGTGGCGGTAGGCGCAGGGCTCGGGTTCGTCGCCGTGGCGACGACGACCTTCCTCTTGCCCGATCTCGCGTTCTCTCGCGCGACGGTCTTGACGGGCTTCGGGCTCGCGGCGTTCGTTCTCGCCGTCCGTCGTCTGCTCACGCGCCGCTCGTCGAACGGCCCACGTCGGGCGTTGGTGGTCGGATCTGGCACCGAGGCGGCCCGGCTCTCGCGTCTCGTTCAAGGGCGGCTGCCGCTGGATGTCATCGGATACGTGGGGGAGCGCGAGCCTGAGGCGGAGGTGCCGCATGCGGGACCTACCCGTCAGCTTCGCGACCTCGTCCGCCTCAACAGTGCGTCGGAAGTGGTCTTCGCGTCCGATGCGCTCTCCAACACGGCCATTCTCGCGGGGATGCGGGACCTCCGAGACTTGCCCGTCGACCTCAAGATCCTCGCGCCGACTCGCGACCGAATCATCGGGAAGGCGAGCGTCGAGGACCTGTCGGCTCCGCTCGTGGCAGCGGAGCGCGCGGTTGCGCCCCTGCGGTCTGCGCGGTCGCGTCGCGCCTTGGAGATCCCGCTGGCGCTTCTCGGGATCGCGCTGTCCCCTCTCATCCGCCTCTCGGCCCGGTCCGCCTCGGTGGACTCCCGGAGGCAACGGCTGGCCCGGTTGACGGCAGACCTCCCGAGCGTGCTTGCCGGGCAGTCGGCGCTCGTCGGGTACGACCCGAGGCGGGCGCACCCGCCGGAGGCGTGGGGCCTCCGCCCCGGTCTCGTCTCCATCCTGGATACGCTCGACGCGCCCGCGACCTCGATCCTCGACGCGCATCGCGCGTACTGGGCCTACGCCCGAAACCAGTCGGCGACGCTGGACGTGGACATCCTGTTTCGGGCTCTGACGCGTCCCTGACGCAGAGCAACGGGCACACGCTCTCCGCTCTCCCGTCGCAGGCTCTCCCGGCCCCTCCTCTCCCCTGTCCATGCACCTCCTCGATCTCGAAAAGCCCCTCGTCGATCTCGAATCGAAGCTCCAGGAGCTCCGCACCTTCGAGGCCGACGACGGGACGGTGGATCTCTCCGAGCAGATCTCGGCTCTGGAGAAGCGGGTGGAGACGCTCCGCACGAGCATCTACCAGAACCTCACCCGGTGGCAGCGGGTGCAGCTCGCCCGGCATCCTGAGCGCCCGTACACCCTCGACTACATTCGTGCGCTGACGGAGGACTTTGTGGAGCTGCACGGCGACCGTCTTTTCGGCGAGGACCGCGCGATGGTGGGCGGATTCGCGCGATTTCAGGGGCGGCGCTACGGATCCCGAGACCGCGCCATTTGTGTCGTAGGCCAACAAAAAGGGCGCGACACGAAGCAGCGGAAGGAGCGCCGATTCGGGATGCCCAACCCCGAAGGGTACCGCAAGGCGAAGCGACTCATGGAGATGGCCGCCAAGTTCGGCAAGCCAGTCGTTGCGTTCCTCGATACCCCCGGCGCTTTTCCCGGTCTCGAAGCCGAGGAGCGGGGTCAAGCCGAGGCCATCGCGCGGAACCTCCTCGTCATGGCTCGGCTGCCGGTGCCCATCGTGGTGGTGGTGATCGGGGAGGGCGCGAGTGGGGGCGCGCTCGGCATCGGCGTGGGCGACCGGATCCTGATGCTAGAGAACGCGTGGTATTCCGTCATCTCGCCGGAATCGTGCTCGTCCATCCTCTGGCGTTCGTGGGATTACAAGGAGGACGCCGCGCGTGCCCTCAAGCTGACCGCTACCGACCTCATTGAGCACCACGTGATCGACGAGATCATCCCGGAGCCCTCGGGCGGCGCCCATCGCAATCCCGGCACCACCTTCGATGCCGTCGGCCAGGCCATCGCGTCCGCGCTCGACACGCTCTCGGCACTTCCCACCGACGACCTCTTGGCGGAGCGCCTCGCGAAGTTCGACGCGATGGGGGCCTGGCAGGAGGCGTAGGACGGGGCTGTCTGGTCTCTTCGGCACCGAGGCGGGGGTTCCGGGTTCCGGGACGCAAGCCAATCCGCCCACCCCGAAACCCCGCCTCGGTGCTGGGACGAAGAGGGCGTTCTGGGAGGCAAGCCGCTTCGCTCCACTGCCCGCCTCGGTACCGAGGCGGGGAGAGCCATGGAAGTGAGTGCCGCTGCCTTTCGCCGCCGGGTCCCTATTCGAGGCCGTGTGTCCTCGTCACACCAGCGCCATCAGCCCCGCCTCGATGCGGTCCGCCGCCCGCATCAGCGTGTCCAGACCCGCCGCGTACGACACCCGCACGCCTCGGTCGTCCCCAAACGCCACGCCGGGCACGAGAGCCACATCGTGCTCGTCGAGGAGGTAGAGACAGAGATCGGCACTGCCCGAGATGTCGCGCCCCGAGGGGGACGTGCGCCCGAAATACGCCGAGACATCGGGGAAAAGGTAAAACGCGCCCTGGGGCTCGGGGCAGACCACGTCCGGGAGAGCGCGGATCCGCCCGAGGAAGGCATCGCGGCGCTCACGGAAGGCGGCCACCATCTCGTGCAGGGGCGCCTCGTCCATTTCGAGCGCGGCGACACCCGCGCGTTGCGTGATGGACGACGGGCCGCTCGTGAACTGGCTCTGGACGATCGCCATCGCGCGGACCCACCACTCCGGCCCCGCAGCGTACCCCAGGCGCCAGCCTGTCATCGCGTAGGCCTTTGAAAAGCCATTGATCGTCATCGTCCGCTCTGCCATGCCGGGCAGCGATGCCATCGCGAGGTGCTCGGCGTCAAAGAGGACCTTCTCGTAGATCTCATCGGCCACGAGGAGCGCACGCGGATGCCCCGCAATGACCTCGGCGAGTGCTCGGACCTCGTCCGGGGTGTAGACGGCGCCGGTCGGGTTGGAGGGCGAGTTGAACAGGACGACCCGTGTCTGATCGGTCAGCACGCCCGCGAGAGCCTCCGGGGACATCTTGTACTCGTCAGCCGCCTCGGTGGGCACCACGACGGGGGTGGCCCCCGCGAGGCGCGTCATCTCGGGATAGCTGACCCAGTAGGGCGCCGGGAAGACCACCTCGTCACCGGGACCGCAGACGGCCAGGATGGCCTGAGCAACGGATTGCTTCGCGCCGTTGGAGCAGATCACCTGCGACGGCTCGACGTGAACGTCGTTGTCCCGCAGGAGCTTCGCCACGATGGCCTCGCGGAGTTCCGGGATGCCCGTGTTCGGCGTGTAGTGTGTGAACCCGTCGCGGAGGGCCTGATGACCGGCCTCCACGATGGGAGCGGGCGTGTCGAAATCGGGCTCGCCCGCGGAGAGCGCGATCACGTCTCGCCCCTCGCGCTTGAGTTCCTTCGCACGGGCGGACACGGCGAGCGTCGCCGACGGCCGGACGGTCGCGACGTGGCGGTTGAGGGCCTGGGAGACGGTGGGCACGGCGGTCTCGGTCATGCCCACAAACTAGCGCGAGGTTGCGTGACCCCTGTGTCAATCCGTGGGACCGCTTCCAGCGAAACCCCCGACCGCCTCGGTACCGAGGCGGGGGCGATCAGCGTCGTGCTGCGAGCGCTCTCTGAACCGGCTCCGGAACGAACGAGGACGTGTCGCCGCCCCACCGATGAACGTCGCGCACGATGGAAGACGAGACGAACTGAAGGGCCGCAGCAGGCGCGACGAACACCGTTTCCAGCCCCGGCTCCAGACTGCGGTTCGCCATCGCCATGCGCATCTCGTAGTCGAAGTCGGCCGGACCCCGGATGCCCCGCACGAGGGCGTCCGCGCCGATGGCTCGCGCCCGGTCCACGAGAAGCCCCTCGAACTGCGTGACCACCAACCGCCCGGCGCCATCGAGGTCCTGGGTGCTCTCGCGGATCAGCTCCACCCGCTCGTCTGCGGAAAACAGCGTGCGCTTGGAGGCATTGACCGCGACGGTCACCTCCACGCGCTCGAACAAGGCCAGCGCGCGGCCGATCACGTCCACGTGACCGAGGGTGACGGGATCGAAGGTGCCAGCGTAGAGAGCGAGCATCGCGCGGCGGGGTGCTGTGGAGTCGGTCCGCCTCGGTGCTGAGAGCGGAGTCAAGAGGGCGTCTCGACCTCGAAGATCGACACACGCGTGGTGCCGTAGTCTCGCGAGAACGCGCACGCCGGGTCGGCGGAGAAGTCGTGGCGGGCGTCGTGCTCCAGCGCGAGGAGACCGCCCGACGCGAGGAGCGGGCGAAGGCGAGCCGGAAGGTCCGCGAGCGCATCGAGGGCGTACGGCGGGTCGGCGAGGACGAGATCGAACCGCCCGGGTGCTCCCGCCTCGGGACCGAGACGGGCGATGTGGGCAAGCGCCTCGGCGCGGACGAACGTGCACTGGTCTGCCACGTCCAGGTCGCGCGCGTTGCGCCGCGCGATCCCGAGGGTCGGTCCGTGCGAGTCCACGAACGTCGCGTGGGCGGCGCCTCGCGAGATCGCCTCCAGCCCAAGGGCGCCGGTCCCGGCGAAGAGATCCAGCACACGGGCCTCGCGGAGGTCCATTCTAGAGGCGAGCGCCGAGAACAGAGCCTCGCGGACCCGGTCCGTGGTGGGTCGCGTCTTGTCCGTCGGCGGGCCCGTGATCCGCCGCCGCCCGAGCCGTCCGCCCGTGATCCTCACGCCCCAAGCGCCACGCCAAGCAGCGGCGTGAACGCGGCGAGTTGAGTCGGATCCGCGCGACGAGGGCGCCGGGAGAAGAGAGACAGGGGATCGAGCACCTCGGCCTCCAGATCGAGCATCTGCTCGGTCAACTGGAGGCGCTCCGGAGTTACGCGGTCGCCGTAGGCGAAGAGCCGTTCAGGCGCGTCCGCGTCCAGCCCAACACGCTCCAGAAGCGCCAGCGCGAAGTACGCCGTGTCCTCCGCCGACGCCCCCAGCCCGAAGTGACCGTGCGCCCACTCGTTCCCCCGCATCAGCGCAAACTCCGAATGCCCGCCGTACACCCCGACGGCCATCGCGAGGCGGGACGGGTCGGGGCTCGGCGCCAACCGAGAAACCACCGTCGCCGCCGCCCGGGTCGTGTCGATCAGGTCGTACGCGTCCACGCCGAGCGCTCGCGCGAGGAGGGACAGCCGCGTGTGCACCGACTCGGAGAGGTACAACACGTGGTGCCAGCGGTGCGGTTCGGGCTCCGCCTCGGCCCGAGGCGGGAGGGGCTGCGTCCGCACCGGCACGGCGCGGATGCGCACGGGCTGGCCCGCCGCCACGTCCGCGAGCAGGGCCGCTTCCTGCCGGAGGTGCTCGTCTCGCTCCGCCTCGGGGAGCGTCTCGGGGAGGGGCGTCGAGAACGAGACCGTGTGGGACGGGTGCGCCGCGACGATCAGGGCATCCGGCGAGCCGGACGTGTCCACGTCGAACACCTCGCGGACGGCCGTCTCCAGGGCGGTCCCGAGCGGAAGGCCCTCGGGACCGAGGAGGGTTCGCTCGGCGTCTCGGTCGAACTCGACCGTACCGAGGCGGCGGAGAGAGGTCTCCCCGTCGAGTTCCGCGTAGCGGAGGAGCGCCCCCTGGAGGCCAATCGTGGCGATGCGTCGAGACACGAGGGGCGAACGCGAGGCCGGGGCGAGGGATCCTCGCGCAGCGGCACGGGCGCGGAGCGCTAGATCCAGGACTCGCGGTTCCGGTTGCTCGGGTTGGCGTCCCGCGAGCCGATGGACTCGCCCGGGGCGGCGGGGTCCTGGAGCCAGTAGATCTTGACTCCCGTCGGCGTTCCGGTGGAATCGGTCTGCTGAACCACCTCGTAGTTCAGCGGCGCGCCGTTCCGGGCGGAGATCTGGAGCGAGTCCGTGCTGGAGAAGGGAGACAGACGCGTCTCCTCGTCCTCGAAGTCCGGCGGGGCCCACGCCGAGTCCGTCTCCACGAAGGTCACGAGCGAGTCCAGCGTGCTGGGGTAGTCGTTGTACGCATCGCGGAAGGAAATGAGCGCGGAGCGGACGTCATCCAGCCGCTCTCGGCCGATGGCCGTCTCGCGCTCGCGCTCCAGTTGCTCCTGGTACGGCGCGGTGATGGACCAGTAGAGGACGTACGCGAGAACCGCGATGACAAGGACGAGGCCGACCTGGAGGGCGAGGCGCATATCGCTCGGGAGAGACGAGACGGGTGAGGATCGACCGGAGGGAGAGAGGGGACGGCCGAAGGGGCGTCAGATTAGCGCCACACACACCCAAAGGCAAGGTCTGGCTCAGGCTCCCGCAGGGGGTCACCGCCTCGGTTCGCGGGCTCCCACCGGCTCCGGTGCTGCGAGACCGGCAAAAAGCCGCCGACCTCCAGATCCTCCCCTCCCCGATTCGTTTCCTCGCGGCTTCACACCGAACGCCCGACCTTTCGGACTCCTCACCGTCGCGCCGATGACGCACCTGAGCGTCAACCTCAACAAAGTTGCCCTCCTTCGAAACGCACGTGGAGGACGCCACCCCGGGCCCGGCGCCCGGCCCAACGTGGAAACCGCCGCCGAGGCGGTGCTGGACGCGGGGGCCATCGGCGTGACGCTGCACCCGCGCCCGGACCGTCGGCACGCCCTCCCGGAGGATGCCCACGCACTCGCGGCCCTCCTGGCCCACCGAGGCGGGGGCGAACTCAACCTGGAAGGCAACCCGTTCTCCGCCTCGGGCGAAGACTATCCCGGCTTCCAGGCGCTCCTTCTGGACGTGGGTCCTGCTCAGGCCACCCTAGTGCCAGACGCCCCCGGTCAACTCACCAGCGATCACGGGTGGGACCTCGCGCGCGAGGCCGCCCGCCTCGGTCCGGTGGTGCGTCGTCTGAAGGAGAGGGGCTGCCGCGTGAGCCTCTTCGTGGACCCTGAGCCCGACGCTGTCCGCCGCGCCGCTGACCTCGGGGCCGACCGGGTGGAACTCTACACCGGGCCGTACGCCTGGGCGCACGCCGCCGGGGACGCCTCGCACGAGATCGACCGGCACCGCGCCGCTGCCGATGCCGCCCGAGAGGCCGGGCTGGACCTGAACGCGGGGCACGATTTGGACCTCGCGAACCTCCCATCCTACCTCCTCGCACTGCCCACAGTGGACGAGGTCAGCATCGGGCAGGCTCTCATTGCGGACGCGCTTCACATGGGCCTCACCAAGGCGGTCGGGGCGTATCTCTCGGCCATCCGGCGCGAGGATTCGTAACCCCGCCGTTCCACATCGACGGCTTGTCTCTGCCTCCGAAGTGAGACGCGGAGAGATCACAACGAGACCCGCCGGGTCATGCGGGCCGGAGGCGGCATCGCGCCGTTCCATTTCGGGACGGCATCGGGACATGGCGTGAGACGGCACGCCCCTCGCAGGCTCATCGGGAAACGCCCCATCCTCTCCCGATGCAGCAGACGATTCTGGCCCTCGCGGCCATTCTGATTTTCTCTCTGTTCGCGCTCAGCCGCCACGAGTCCGACGCCGGACGCGAACGGATCGCCATCACGACAGAAGTCGAAACTGCCGCTGCGGGCATCGCTCGCGAGCGGGTACACACCATCCTCTCGCGCAGCTTCGACGAGGCGGACATCGGCCGCGAAGGCGCCCGCACCCGCACCGCCGGTCTCACCCCGACGAGCAGCTTCGGAGGCGACATGGGCGAGACCGGGGAAGCCACCTGGGACGACGTGGACGACTTCCACGGCGACACCCGCACCGAGACGGTGCAGTGGAACGGACGCCCCCTGGAGTTCGAGAGCACCGTCTCGGTCAGCTACTTCAACCCGGCCACCTCGACCCGGACCACCGGACAGGCGCTCGCCAAGGAAATCACCGTCACCGTCACCGCCGCTCCGGCCGGGTACATCGGGACGCCGCCCGTCGCAGCCACGCTTCGCCGCGTCATCACGCCGACGTCCAACGTGGTCCACTAGCCCACGCTCTCTCCCCCCTTTTCCCTGTTGTCTCATGCAGGCCATTCTCGACCACCTCACGGCCATCCTCGTCGGCGCGACGCTGCTGGGTGCGATGCTGTTCATCCAGATGCGGCAGCAGCAGTCCAGCATCGAGACCGTCGTCAGAGACCGCGCGTTCTCCCAGACGATCTCCTTCTTCGACACCATCGAGCGAGAAGTCGAGAACGCCCGGACGCGGGACCAGTCGGTGGCCGGTCTGGGCTACTACGTCGTCAACGTTGACGGCACGCCGGACCGGACCGATCGCTTCACCTTCACCACATTCGAGCCGGGCGCATCGGGCGGGGGCATCACCTCGGTGTCGTATGTCCTGGTCGCCACGGCAGAGACCGTTCGCGTGGGGCCCACCCTCTACCCGGTCTACAACCTGGAGCGGTGGACCAACCGGGTGGCCGCCTCGGGGTCGGCCCCGGGCACGTACACGCGCGAGGGCATCGTCGCGACGGACATCGTGCGCTTCGTCGTCCGCGCGTACAAGGAGGACGGCAACCAGATGACGTGGGCGAGCACGAACGCGGGCTACGGCCGCCCCGGCGCCACGTGGGCTGGCGACGACCCCGTGCGGTACGAGATCGAAGTGGAGGGCGCTGTCGAAGGCCCCAAGCAGCTCGCGGGAGATCAAGTCGCGACGAGCGAGCAGGGACTGGCGCGCGTGGCCCACAGCATCCGTCCCGTGAACAGCGGGGCTACCGGCTCCATCGCGCCCCCTTCCGGGGCGCCCAGTGCTCGCGACGTACCGCTCCTTCCCGGCGAGCCCGCGCCGCCCCCGGCACCGCCTCCGGCTCCAGCCCCGTCGCCCTCGCCGTCGCCAGCACCGACGCTTCCGCCCGTCCCGACCCCATCGCCGGG
>JBCCPW010000103.1:0-9201 GCA_039024735.1 Bacteroidota bacterium | reverse complement strand
CTTGCACGACGGACTCGCGGTCGGCGTCGTAGTGCGTTTGGGTCCACGTGGGGGCCATCTGCGCGAGGAGCAGCGTGCCGCCGTCCGGCGCCCGCCCCGGCTTGTCGCTCTCGACAGCCAGCCACGCGATGGCGTGCCCTCCCGTCGGGTTGACGAGCGCGTACGGTTCCGGCCGCTCGACAGGCTCCGTGAACGCCAGGACGACCGTGAACTGACTCCGGTACGGGACCTCGCGGAGCGACCGCACGCACGACGGCACGAGATCCGACGCGGCGAGCAGATCGGCCGTTTGGGGAGCGGGCGGCGTGAGCAGGACCGCATCGAAGCGCCCGAGAGACCCCGCCTCGGTGTCGCGCAGGATCCACTCGGCGCCCTCGCGGTGGAGCGAGCCCACGCGGGTGCTTCGGCGAATCTCGGCGTCTGGCGTGGCCTCGGCGAGGCGCCGTCCGAGGTCAGCGATCCCATCGCGATAGGTGAGGCGGGGAGCGGAATCGGGGCGGGCGTTCTCCGGGCGGAAGGTGCCGTCGTCGTCGAAAGGCCAGACGGTGCCGCCGATCTCCACGAGGCCGTCGGCGTCCAGTTCCTCCGTCAGGAGACGGTAGGAACGGGAGTTGGTGGGCGCGGAGATGTACTGCGCGCCGTGATCGTAGCGCCACCGGAAGGACTCGCCTCGGGCATCGGTGACATCGCGCCAGCGGGTGGCGGCGCGGCCCGAGAGCCCTCGGCTCTTCTCGAAGACGGTGACGGAGACGGGAGCGGAGCGGAGGGCGTGAGCAGCAGGCAGTCCCGCCGCTCCAGCGCCGACGATGGCGAGTCGGATCATGCCGCTTGTTCCAGGGGGGACCGTCGGGAGTTCCGCGCGATGTTTCGTCATACCATGAATCTGAGCCACCCGAGTGCGTTGGGCTTGCCCAGGCGCCACTGAAGCGACTTCACGGACCGGAGCGACCACACTGCCCCAACGGGACACACATGAGGACAGATCCGGTCACGTTACCGCCCGATCTCGCCCGATGGAGTCGGTTCCTGCTTCTGTTGTGCGTCCTCTGGCCGTTCGCGGCAGCCTCGCAGGGGGCGCTCATCACGCCCATTGAGGAGACGCCCCGCCTCTCGGCGCGACAAGCCACCTTGATCTCGGTGCTCGAATCGGATCCGTCGTCGTCCGCCGTGGAGATCGTTAGGGCCCGACCCGACCTTCTTGTCCCCGCCCGCCTCGGTGACACGCCCGAGGCGGACGCGCTCGAGACGCTCCGGGTCATGCCCGGCATCGTGTTGCGCCGCACCGAGGCGGCCATCCGCGCCAACGGATCGGTGTCGTGGGCCGGACGCGAGACCCGCGACGACGGGGGCTACGGCGCCAGCGGGCAGTTCGTCGTGCGAGGCGAGGGCGTGACCGGCACCTTCCACGACACTGACGGCCTTCGTTACCACCTCTGGCCTCTCACCGGCGGCCTCCACGCTCTCGTCCGCCTCGATCCGCGAGGCTTTGCTCCGGCCCATCCTCCCGGATGGAACGAGGCAGCCCGTCTTCCCTCTTCTCCCCATCACCGAGGCGGACCCGGTGACGACACCCGCGACGAGCCGCCGATTCTCGGCGTCGTCGTGCCCTACACCGCGGTCGTCGCCGAGGCGGTCGCCGACCCCGTCGCACTCGCTCAGTTGTCCGTGGACCAGGCCAACGAGTCCTTCCGGAACACCGGGCTCCACCTGCGCCTCGCGCTCACCCACACGTACCAGACGGACCTGCCTGAGACCGGCGACATCGGGCAGGACCTCCTCCGCATCCGCTCGCCAGAGGATGGATACGGCGACGAGGTTCGAGCCCTCCGGTATGAGAACGACGGCGACCTCGTGGTCGTGCTCGGGTCCTCCGCCGGGGCCTATGGCTTCTGCGGTCTCGCCTCAAGCATCGGCTCGCTGCAGTTGCGCGACTCCTTCGCGGTCGTGGCGTACGACTGCTCCACGGCGAGCATTACGTTTGCGCACGAGGTGGGGCACCTCCTCGGTGCGCGGCACAACCCGGAGAACGACGGAGCGGACGTGCCCTTCGCGTACGGCCATGGCACGACGAACACCGAGGCGGACTTCCGGACGGTGATGGCGCTCAACCGCCCGGAGTGCCCAGAGGGTCGGTGCCGGAAGGTCCTCGCGTGGTCGAGCCCAGATGCAGCATTTGAGGGCGTGCCGACGGGCGACGCGGAGTTGCGCGACAACGCGCGGGTGCTTCTCGAGACCGGCCCGCTCTTCACGGACCTCATGAGCGGAGGTGGTCTCCCGAGGTTCGGTGTGAGCGACAGCGCGCTAGCCGTCACGGTCGCTTCGGGCAATGAGCGTGCGGTCACGCTGTCGGTGAGCAACGCAGGCGGCAACTACCTCCGGTGGGACGTAGCGACAAAGTTCGAGACTGCGTTCTCGTCGGTGGCTGGCGGGCTACCTACCGAGCGACGCTACGGTCACCTGGGCTGGCGCGAACTCGACACCTTCCAGTGGCTCCGACCGGTGATCACCCACCAGACGACCAGCCGTGGCGCCCTCCTGAATCTCCCGTTCGACTTCCCGTTCTTCGGCGACCGGTACTCGCAGCTCTACGTGGACCGCAGGAGGGGGACGGTGACCCTGGTCGGCGGTCAGAACACCCCAGCGGGCCGTTCGGGATTCGGGCAACAGGTCCCGTTGCCCTTCATCGGTGCCCCCGTGGTGGTGCCGTTCCAGACGACCTTCGAGCAGACGCCTCCGGGGGAGATGCGATGGGGCTCCTTCCCCTGGTCGGGATTCATGGTCCAGTGGACGGGCACCCCCAGCAACGAAACGCCCCACACGTTGCAGGCGGTCCTGTCAGCGAATGGGACCTTTACGTTCAGCTACCTCGACGTGGACCCGGGCACCGACCACCCGGTGTTGATCGGGTTTCAGACAGCCGACGACGGCGGGGGCCTCTCCATCGATTCCGACGACTGGACTGTGCGAGACAGCGTATCGGTCCGGTTTGAGGGCGCCATCCCGTGGATGGCCGTCGAGGCCGACCCCACGCACCTCGCGGCCGACGAGGCTCAGCCGGTCACCGTCCGCTTCGACGCCCGCCGTCTCCTGCCTGGGGAGTACAGCGGCGTGATCACGCTCGTCTCCACCGTCGGCGGCACCTCCTCGCTCGACGTACCGGTCACACTCACTGTGCAGTCACCGACCACCGCCACCGAGGCGGAGACACCGAGGTGGACGCGCCTGCTTCCCCCGGCTCCCAACCCGGCGCGCGGTATCGTCCGCCTCGGTGTGGAGATGGACCGCCCCCGCGAGGGCGTCGTGAGCGTGTTTGACAGCCTCGGGCGCGAGGTTGCGAGGCTCCTGGACGGGCGCCTCCCGGCGGGACAGAAGTGGATCGAGTGGGACGCCTCGCGAGTGGCGCCGGGCGTGTACGTGGTGCGGCTGACGACGACCGAGGGCACGGAGACGCAGCGCGTCACCGTCCTTCGATGAGCCCCCACCGAGGCGGCCTCAGCCCATCCGGCGAAGGTCCGGCGCGAGGGCCGGCGTGCCGAAGCTGGTGCCCACGTCGAGCGCGGCGCGGACGAGCGGATCGTCTGCCTGGACGAGTTTGGTCTTGTCCGCCACCTCGGTGAACGGAATGGCCGTCATGCGGCCATCGCGGCGGGCCACCATGACGCCGCTCGCGCCATCGGCGACGAGTTCGGCCGCGTACGTCCCGAACCGCGTCGAGATGACGCGGTCGTAGGGGTTGGGCGAGCCGCCGCGCTGGACGTGCCCGAGGATGGTCGTGCGAACCTCGGAGACGAGGTGGGCCTCCAGCGCGGCCCCGAGCACCTGGCAGGCACCACCGAGGCGGACCGGGTCAGGCGAGCCGGGGATGGTCTTCGCGACCGCCATCTCGCCCCCCTCGGGGTGCGCGCCCTCCGCGATGGAGATGATCGTGAACCGCTGGCCGCCCTCCTCGCGCGCCTTGCAGACGCGGATGACCTCGTCCAGGTGGTAGGGAAACTCTGGGAGCAGGATCACATCGGCGCCCGCCGCAACGCCCGCGTAGAGCGCGATCCAGCCCGCGTAGCGCCCCATCGTCTCGCAGATCATCACGCGATGGTGGCTCTGGGCGGTGGTGTGGAGGCGGTCCATCGCCTCGGTGGCGATCATCGCGGCGGTATCGAAGCCGAACGTCCGGTCCGTGCCCACGAGGTCGTTGTCGATGGTCTTCGGCACACCGACGAGCCGGAGGCCCTTCTGCTGGAGCCGGTTCGCGATGGACATCGTGCCGTCCCCGCCGATGACGACGAGCGCGTCCAGGCCGTGCTCGTGGTAGACACCCACGGCGCGGTCAGAGACATCCGCGTTGTCCTCGCGCCAGTACTGGAAGGGGTTGGCCTTGTTGGACGTGCCGAGGACCGTCCCGCCGAGGGTGAGCAGGCCGCTCGCGTCGCGCCACGCCATCTCGCGGGTGTCGTTCTCGATGAGGCCGCGAAAGCCGTCCACGAAGCCCACCACCTCGGCGTCGCAGCGGTGGATGAGGGATTTGGTGACGGCGCGGATGACCGCGTTGAGGCCGGGGCAGTCGCCGCCGCCGGTGAGGATGCCGACGCGCATGGGGAGAGCGAAAAGGGGAGCCGATGCGCCCGCCTCGGTGGGCCTGTGGACAGACCGAGGCGGAGAACACCGCGGATGGAACGGGGCGCGTATCCTACGCGCACTCCCCTACTCTGCGCCATGACTGCGTTCCGCTCTGCCTTCGTCCTCGCCCTGGCCCTCGTGCTCGCCGGGTGCTTCCAGACCGAAACCACCGTCCGCCTCAACGCCGACGGCAGCGGGACGGTCGAGGAACGGGTGCTCATGAACTCCACGCTCGCGATGGCCTCCATGATGGGCGGGATGCGCGGCCAGATGAACCTGGACGCTGCGCAGTCCCTCGCGGACGGCCCCTACTCGGAGGAGGCGCTGGAGGCTCGCGCCGAGGCGATGGGCGCCACATTCGAGGGCGTCGAGACGATCCAGATCCTCTTCGGGAGCGGCTACGTCGCCACGTACGCCTTCGAGGAGATCGGGCAGCTTCAGCTCGACCCAGATCCCTCCTCGGTCCTGCCAGACGAGATGGGCGGCCAGTTCGGCATGGACAGCGACGAGGACGAGGAGCCGTCTGATCCCATCACCTTCGCGTACGACGGCCGCCGTTTCTCCGTCACCATGCCTCGCGAGGGCACCGAGGCGGACGAGGAGGAGGTCCTCTACGACACCGGGCGCGATCCGAAGAAGGACGAGCCGGAGGACGAGGGCGGCAGCAACGGCCCGAGCGCGGACGACTTCCAGCAGATGGCCTTCGTCCTGCGCGACATGCGCTTCGCGCTCGCCGTCGAGCTTCCGAAGCCCGTCGCGAGTTCCGACGCGACCCACCTCAGCGGGCAGACGCTCACGCTCTACGACATGGACTTCAACACCATGTTCGACGACCCGGACGCGTTCGAGTCGATCCAGGACCTCGACCTCGGCGACGGCCCGCAGGACCTGACGAGCGGCGGGATGGGCTCGATGGCGAACGTGCCCGGCATGACGGTGGAGACCGCTGAGACGGTGACGGTCACGTTCCGTTAGCCAGTCTCCGTTCCGCCTCGGTCCCGAGGCGGGAGAGGTCAGCCGCCGCCGAGGCGGGCCTCCACCCGAACGAACAGCCGCCCGTCCAGCGTCGCACCGAGGGGGTGCGTCTGCTCCGGTGCGCCGAGCACGTTGCGGCCGGTGAGAGACGCCGTGAACGCCCCGAACGTGCGCTCCGCCCCGAGATCGAGGAGAAGCGCGGCGGGGACCTCGGGCTCGGGCCAGCCCTCCCAACGGGTCGCGGCTCGCCACTCCAGACGAGCGTTCAGGGTCAGTCTACCATCCGGCGAGTGCTGCGCGAGGGCACCGAGGCGGAGGGGAGGCTCTCGGTCCCAGGCGGCGCGGAAGGCGGCGTCTCCACTGAGTACGCGTTGCGCGAGGATCCACGCCGTGAGCCGCGCGAATCGGTGGGGGGGCACATCCACGGCGAGAGCCCGGGGCGACACCCGCCCGGTGACCTCAACGGTGGCGAGAGTCCCGGAGGCGGCGACTGCACGAACGCTCCCCTGAACGACTGCGTCCCCCTCGGGCAGCGAGAAGGTCGGGAGGAGCACTGTCTCGCCTCGGGTCGCGTTCAGCCCGCCCGCGACGGTCACCGAGGCGAAGCGGTCGAATCCCCGAGGGCCCGGCCGGATGTCGAACGCGGAGAGGTCGGCCTCGGCACGCACCCCCACCTGATCGGTCGGCGTCGGCACCCCGTACAGCGTGAGGGGGGTTTGGGAGGACGCGAGCCCGGTGTAGCCTCGCGCCACCCAGAACGGGAGTGACGGGGCGGCCTCTGGCAGATCGCGCGAGGCTCTTGCAGACGCTGCGGTGCGCAACCGCAGACCGTCACGCACACTGAACCGACGGAAGATGTCCCCTTCCGCCTGTCCCCCCACCCCGCTCGCTCCTACTGACAGGGCTCCCGAGGCGGACGCACCCCACAGCCCCCGACTGTAGATGGCATCGGCGACGGCCTCCCCCCACCACACAGAGCCATCGGCCAGCCCCACGCCGTTCGCCGTGCGATGCCGAACGTTCGCGCTGGCTGCGATGTGGCCGTACGGGTCCTCGATCCGGGCGAGCGGCGCCTGGTAGACCTGCATGGCCACGCCCGCCTCGGTGACGGTCTCGCGCCAGTCGGGTCCCAGCACACCGAGGCGGCTCCACGTCGGGCGGTCCAGGTGCTCGGTCTGCGAGACCACGTACGCGTTGGTCCACCCGCGATGTGCCTGGACTCGCGCACCGAGGCGGCGGCGAAGCGTCGGGACCTCGCGGCCGAGAGTCTCTTCGAACGGCAGGTCCTCCGCCACGAGTCCGTCGGCGACGACCTCGATCTGGTCCGTAACGCGGGCGGCAGCGAGAAGGGAGAGACCCTTTCGCTTCGGGAAGCGCCCGTCGAGCGCGTCAGCGATGCGTGGGAAGATGGCGGGGTCCGTCGGGAGGAAATCGCGCCAGCGGCCAGAGACGACGGCCCGATTCGGGAGTCTCAGCGTCGCCTCGTAGTCCGGGCCGATCTTGTCCACGTTCGGCAGCGTCGGATCGAGGTACCGGAGCGGCCCGGGGTCGCCGGTCTCGTTGCCCGCCTCGATGCCGAGGTGGAGGTACTCAGAATCGTCAATGGGGAGGGAGACGCGCTGACGCCCAGGACAGATGAAGGATCTCCAGTCGCCGACCGCAGGCGTGCGCCACGCGAGGGGCGCGTCGTTCAAGATGGAGGCCGCGCCGAGAGACGAGACGCCTCCCTGAAGCCTCGCGCCAAATCCGTCCGTGGAGACTGCGTCCTCGCCGATGGCGCCCGCCACGCCTCGCGAGAGGAGCCGAACCGCCTCGGTGTCCACGCATCTCGGAACGCCGACCACGGTCCCCGCCTGGCCCGCCGCCGACCCGGCGGAGACCACGACGAGAAGCGGGAGCAGGAGGCAACGCACGCCGCAAGATCTCACCACGCGGCCCCGCTGACCCCATCCGCCTCGGTGTCATCGCGCGTGCACCGAGGCGGGCTCAGTACCAGCGCGAGTCGACGAGTTGGAGCCTCGCGCCGCTGGCCGTCTGCTGCACCACGATCCCGACGCGAAGGTCCTCGTCATCGAACCACATCGCCTGGGCCTCCTGGTCCAGATCGGGCGGGTCGCCGACATAGCTGAGCGCCTTCACACGCGCGGCCAGGAACGACACCGCCGCCGTCGCCTCACCGGGCCACTGGACCGCGATGGAGGCCAGTCGGTCGGCTTTCTGTTGCGTTGAGACGAGCAGCGCGGGCTGGATGCGGCTCAGGCCCGCGAACGAGTGGATCGTGCTGCCGTCGGGCGCCTCCACTGCCTCGATGGGGTTCGAGAGACCGAGGTCCGCGAGGGCGTCGGCGTACGGGCACCCGAGGCGGGCGGCGAGTTGCGCGATCTCGGAAAACATGAACGCCTCGCTGCTGAGATCGAAGTCCGCGTCACAGGGCGCACCGCCTGCGGCGAGGTCCTCCGCCTCGGTGCCGGACGGCTCCAGATCCGGCGCGAGGTCCGCCGCGTCCGTGATCTGGAGCAGGAGCGCGTCGGGCGTGCGGAAGAAGTCGATCCAGAACGGGTGCTCGTCGGAGGGCGCGTAGACCTGCCGGGTGTCGGTCGAGACGACAGGCTCCGCGCCGAGGCGGGACGGCGAGGTCTCGGCTTCGAGCCGGAAGAACGAGACGATGCGCTGGGCATCGGGCGTCATCCATCGCGTGGCGCGGACGATGCGCCCGTCGCGCAGGTCGAAGGCGACCTCCAGGGCGGAGTCATTCGGGTCCTTCGCGCGGACGCGTGTGAGCCCATCGACCGTCTCGGTCGTGCGGCTGTTCGTGAACTGCATCTCGGGCTGGTCCAGGGTCTCCGCCGGGCACCCCAGCAGCGGCCCGACGGCCGACACCCACGAGGGGACCGTGAACCCGAACACGGTGCCGAACGACCCCACGCGGCACTGCGGGAACGCCGCGAGCGGATCGCGCGGCGGCGGCGGAGGCGCCGGATCGTCGAAGACCACGCGGATCCCGTCAATGTCCTCCGCCTCGGTGACGGCGACCGGCGCCTCGGGGGGTGCAGGCGGGGGCGTGGAGCCGCATCCGGCGGCAAGCAACAGAAGAGCGAGAATCAGCACGCGCATGGCATCGGGCGGAGCAGGGCGAGAGAGTACGCACCCGCGCGAGGCCCGGCCTCCCAAGAACGCGGGGGCGGCGATCGCCTCGGCATCGAGGCGGAGTGAACGAGCCGCGTCACCCGAGCGACGGCGGGGGCCAGCACCCGAGCGCCCGGCGCAGGCCGATGACCTGACCGAGGTGGTGGGCGTTGTGATCGGCCACGAGGAGCACCTCGCGGATGAGCGTGTAGCCAGGCGCGTGCTCGAACTCGGCGAAGAGGTCGCCGGTCGTCGTGAGGCCGATCATGGCCTCCAGATCGTCCGCGAACGCCGCGAGGGTACCCGTCCAGTCGCCGGGGGTCTCGGGCGTCGGCCAGTAGGCGGCGGGCCACTCGGGCTCCGTGTAGGCCGGGTCGCGGCAGAAGAGCAGGATGTCGCGCTGGGTGAACCAGAGGTGGTAGAGCAGGTCCCAGAGCGAGTGCGCGAATCCGTCGGGGCGCCGGTGGATGGCGTCCTCGGGAACGT
>JBCCPW010000102.1:0-9222 GCA_039024735.1 Bacteroidota bacterium | reverse complement strand
TTCCTCCAGATGGCAGGCGCCGTCGGCTACCGGCAGGACCACCTCGCCGGACGTTCCGTCACCGACAGCCGCCCCTTCCAGATCTTCGAGGGCTCCAACGACATCCTGTACGAGCAGGTGGCGGATGCCGTGCTGAAGGGAATGCGGAAGGCCAAGATCTCCCGCCTCGGGACGTACCTGACCGAGGCGGAGCCCCTTACCGCTCGCGCCGCCGACGCCCTCGGAGGCCTCTTCGATTTCGACGTGGACCTCTCCATCTCGCAGCGAAAGTCTGTGGACCTCGGCCGGGCGCTCTCCAAGGCCGTCGCGATGGGGACCGTGGTGGACCTCGCGGACCGAGGCTACCCCGACGAGTTGATCACGCAGGCCATCGACAGCCTGCGCGACCGGACCCGGCAGCACCTCGCGGCCTATCACGCCTCGGAGGCCCCGGCGCTCGTGGCAGACGCTCAGGAGGCCCCGTCGTGGCTCGGCTACGTGCGTGCCTGACACCCGTCCGCCTCGGTGCAGAACGTGAGCACCGAGGCGGGCCTCTCGCGCGATCCCGCCGGTAGCTTGCGGCCGTGATCACCCTCGACCGCGACGCGCCCCTCTCCGTCGGTGAGCAGCTCGTGGAGCAGCTCCGCTACGCCATCGGCGCGGGGACGTATCGGCCAGGCGAGCGGCTGCCCTCCACGCGTGCCCTCGGGGAGCAAGTGGGGGTCTCGTTCCACACCGTCCGCAAGGCCTACCAGCGCCTCGCGGGAGAGGGCGTCTTGGAGGGGCGGCGCGGCGGCGGCTACTACGTCGCGAAGACCTCGGGCCTGTCCACAGCCGAGCGGATGGAGCGGGCCAGCGCGACGGTCCAGGACGCCCTCCAGAAGCTCGTCGCGCTGGGCCTGGACGAGGACGAGACCGACCTCGTGGTGCAGGAGCAACTGGCGTACTTCGAGCGGCCGGGGCGCCGCCGCTCGCTGGTCTTCGCGGGGCCGTACCGCGAGATGGCCGAGGCGGGGGCGGAGCAGACCGGCGCGGCTCTCCAGGAACGCGTGGAGCCGGTCCTGATCGCCGATCTGCGGCGCCACGCGGGGTCAGACGCGGTGATGGCCCCGCTCCCGAGCCTCCAGACGGTCCGGCGAGCGGTCCCGCAGACCGAGGTCGTCGGGGTGGACGTGCGGTTCCCGTACGACACGTTGGAACGCCTCGCGCGACGCACGACGACGGAGACCGTTGCGCTGGTGACGCGCTACCGAGACGGCGCGTCCCCGCTGGAGGAGGTGCTGCGCCGCCAGTCCGGGTTCGAAGGCGCCGTGGCCGCCATCACGACCGAGGTGGAACGGCGCCAGTTGGAGCAGGTGATCCGCCAGGCGGACCTCGTGCTGTACACGCCCGGCACACGCCGCCGCGTCCGTGCCCTCGCGCAGACCAACGAGCGAGCCCACGCTGAACTGGCCCCTGTGGTCACGGCGGAGTCGCTGGAGCGGGTCCGGCAGTCGGTGGGGCGCTGACGGTTCCCGCCTCGGTGCCGAGGCAGACGTGCGGCAGCGAGAGCCACCGAGGCGGAGCACTCCTCTACCGCCGCCAGCGCTCGCGAATCGCCTCGTAGGTCTCGCGGTCCTCCTCGCGAAGCCGCTCCACCTCGCGGCGGCGGCGCCACACCTCGGTCAGAGCGCCCGCCACGCCGAACGCGGACAGCGCGAGCAGGACCAGAAAGTAGCCGCTCACGCGTCGTCGCCCTCCGCCGGAGGCGTGGAGACCAGCGCGCCCTGCATGAAGGTGTGGTGGCCGGGGAAGGTGCAGAGGAAGGGGTACGTCCCCTCCGGCGGCATCTCGAACACGACGGCCGTCTTCTCCCCCGGCCCGGCGAGCGGGGTGTAGAACAGGATGGCCGGGTCGTCCGGGATGTTCTGCGGCGCCCCCGCCGCCGCCGTCCCGACGCGGTCGATGGCAGCAGCGGAACTCAGCACGACGACGTTGTGCACCATCGCGCGGCTGGTCGTCTCGGAGTTGTCCATCACGAGGCGGACGCGCGCTCCGGCGGGCGCCTCGATCTGCTCCACGGCGAAGGCCATCGCGTTGCGCTCGGCGGTGACCACCAGTTCCACGTCCACGGTCTCAGCGAACGCAGCGGCGGAATCGGGGGCGTCTTCTGGCTCCTCTCCGCCGCCGCAGGCAGCGAGAGGGAGCGCGAGGAGCAGGACGAGAGGGACGAAGCGAGGCATGAGCGTCGGGCCGGGTCAGGGCGGGAAGGTCCGTGCCCAACGGTACGAGGTCAAACGAAGCTCCCGCGGGGCGTGCCGGTCCGCCTCGGTGCGTCCGCCTCGGAGCGTCCGCCTCGTTGGGATTGCCTCACCACCGAGGCGTCCGGCGTCCGCAAGCCCGTTGTCGCCGAACTCCCCGCCGTCCGTCGCGTTGCACTGCCCCCTGCCACTCTGCTGTGTCCACCCTCGACGTTTCGCGCGCTCACACCCTCGGCCTGAACGGCGCCCGCCGCGCCGCCAACGCCGTGGCCGACCGCCTCCGCTCCGAGTTTCGCGCCACGGCAGCCTGGGACGGCGACGTACTCCGCGTGTCCGCCCGAGGCGTCAAGGGAGAGATCGCCGTCTCCGAGTCGCTCGTGCGGGTGACCGCCCGCCTCGGTCTCGCCGCGCGGCCCTTCCGCAACCTCCTCCGGCGCGAGATCGAACAGCAGCTCAACCGCTCCCTCTCCCAACCCGCCTGACCGGCTCCCCCCATGCGCGCCGTCCGTCAGTTCATCTTCGACCGTCTTTACCCTCGCGCGATGGAGGGCCTCCCCGGCCTCGGCACGCCCGAAGACTTCGCCGCTCGCTTCTACGACGACGGGGAGTCGCCTCGGGAGCGAGGGGAGCGGCTCGTCGTGGCCCACATCGCGCTCTCCTCCGCGACGGGCTTCGCGAGCGGCCTCGGCGGCTGGATCACCCTCCCGATCACGCTCCCCGCCAACCTGACGGGCGTGGCGCTGCTTCAGGTCCACATGGCCGCCAGCGTGGCCGCCCTCGCAGGCAAGAACCCGCGCGATGAGTTGACCCGCTCCCGCGTGCTGGAATGCCTCATCGGCGCATCGCCGAATCCCGAGGCGGGGCCGGTCCGAGACGCCGGGCAGGAGACGCTCGACCGGATCGGGCTGAAGCTGGCGGAACAGGGCCTCCGCACCGCCATCTCCCTCGCGGGCGACGCGATCACGTGGGGCGCGAAGACCGCCGCGACCTCCCTCGCGAAGCGGCGCCTGCTGCGAGGCATCCCGCTTGTCGGCGGCGTCATCGGGGCGCTCTCCGATGGCTTCACGACCCGGCAGGTGGCCCGCAACGCCCTCGACATGTTCCTAGACGACGGCGGCATCCGCGAGCCCGCCGACTTCCCGCCCGCCTCGGGCGACGGGATGCCCGAGAACACCCCCGAACCGGCCGAGCCCTCTGAGGCCTGACCCTTCCCGCCTCGGTCCGGCCACAGGCGCACCGAGGCGGCTTCACGTCCATGGACCCTCTCCCCACCGACACTCATCGCACGGAACTCCGCGCGACCATCCACGAGATCGAACAGGGCCTGACGGTCCTGCCGCTCTCCAAGGGCGTCAACCGCATCGACGACTGGGCGCGCGAGATCGACGCGACCGAGCGCGACGACCTCCGGCCCATCGCGGCGGACCTCCGGGAGTTGCACGGCGCGCTGACCGGCCCCGGCATCACGGGTGCCACCATCGGCCCGATCCTGGTCCGCCTCGGGGAACGCACCGAGGCCACCGCAACCGACACCGAGGCGGCTCTCGCGGAGGCCCTGCTCCGCCTCGGTTCCCTGCTTCGCCACGCGGGCCACGCAATGACCGGCGGTTGAGGGCACGCCCGCCCGGTGGCCTCTGCGAGGATCCCCTACACCCCGAGCACAAAGCGCCCGGCACCGGCCCCCACCATTCCCGACGCGCGGCGAGTCCGAACATCCGATCTTGTGTTTCGCGCTTCCTCGCCTCCCATGCTCCGACTTCATCTTCTGGCCGTCCTCGCTGTCGGCACCCTCATCGCGTGTGACTCCACCGGCCCGCTCGTTGAATGCCCCGACGGTGCCGCCTGCGACGTACCGCTCGTGGACCCCGACACGGTCGACTTCGACGAGGTCACAGCGATTGACTTCGAGCGATACGTCCGCCCCATCCTCGCCGCGCGCGACGCCCTTAACGACACCGAGACGGACGCCCGGGTCGATCCCGAGACCATCACGTACGAGGCGGTGCTGAACGCAGGCCCGAGCAGCACCCTCATCCCCTTCGATGCGGACGCGAGCCTGCTCGTCCGGCTCGCGGAGGAAACCCTCGCCGCCGGTAGCGAGGACCCGCTCCCCAACCTCCGGCGCCTCGAAGACGATGAGGTGCGCTACCTCCGCCGGTGGATCGAGGCAGGCGCCCCGGATGCCAGCGGTACCCCCGCCTACGCCGATGCACAAGCCTTGCTCTACGTCTGCAACCAGTTCGCCGGGCGCGTCAGCATCGTGGACGTGGACCGCGAGCGCGTCATCCGCAACGTGTACTTCGAGGCCCTCGGCCAGCCCGCCGACGCCAAGCCGCACCACGTCATCGCCGCACCCGATGGCGACACGTGGTTCGTCGCGCTGATCTCCGGCGACGGGGGCGGTTCGGTGCTCAAGATGACCGCGGACCTGTCGATGGACCCGGCGGCCGACGGCTACCTCCTCGCGAGCGAGATGCCGCCCGCAGGCGAGGCCACGTTCCAGAAGCCGGGCATGCTCGCCTTCGATCCGGGGACGCCTCGGCTGTTCGCGGGCCGCTCCTTCTCCGCCGACCCGACTTCGTCTGGCATCGGCCGCTTCGATGTGGAGACCCTCGCCTTTGAGACGATCCAGACGCCCGACGTGCACCCGCACGCGCTCGGCGTCTCGCAGGACGGCCGCTACATGTTCACGGCGGCGCTCACCTCCACGAGCGGCGCCACGGACGCGTACGTCTTCGAGGTGGAGACCGGCGACCTCGTGGACCGAGAGCCCGTGCCGGGCGCCCTCGCGTTCGTCCACTACGCCGTCTCGCCAGACGGGCAGACGGTCGTCCTCACCTCCCAGCTCGGCGGCGCGCTCTACGTCTTCGACTTCGACACCGAGGCGGGCGACCTCAGCCTGCGGGGCAACGTGCCCACGGGCGCGCAGCCCTGGCACCCCATCTTCTCGCCAGACGGATCGCGCGTGTACGTCCCGAACCGGATGACGAACGATGTCGCGGTCGTGAACCCGGTGGCCCTCTCCGTGGAGCAGACCATCGAGAGCCCTGAGAACGGCCCGTTCAGCCAGCCCCACGGCAGCGCGGTCTCTGCCGATGGCGCAACGCTCTTCGTCTCCAGCCGCAACTTCGTCATGCCCATGATGAACATGGCGCCTCCCGCCTCGGACCCGATGGACCACAGCGGGATGGAGGGAATGGACCATGACGAGATGGACGGCATGGACCACGACGGCATGGACATGAGCCACGGAGAGGACGAGGACCACGGCGGGATGGCCGCCATGGCGATGCCTGCCATCGCGTGGACGCCCCCGATCCGCTTCGTCACCGACGGGGACGAGCCCGAGTCTGCCGACCTCTACGGCAACGTCGCGTTCGTCAACACGGCCACGGGCGAGATCCGCGCCGTGATCCAGACCGGCCGCTGGGCCTCGGGCCTCGCGCTCTACGACCCGCGATAGCTCTCTCGTTCGACTGACCCGGCCCGCCTCGGTGATCCCTCCGATCCACCGAGGCGGGCTCCCCCTTTCTCCCCTCCTCCTGTGCGCCTCCTCCCGTTCGCCATTCTCGCCCTTCTCCTCGGTGGGTGCGCCAGCACGCCCCCCGTCGATGCGCAATCGCCGTTCTCTCCGGACGACTTCGCACGCACGCCGTCGCCCTTCGCGGTGGAGGTGAACGGAGACGACCTCCCGACCCCATTCTCGGGCGGGTTCTGGGCACCCGTCGCGCAGTTGGTGGACCTCACGGGCGATGGCCTGGCTGATCTCGCGGTCTCCGTCGGCGGGGCCGGGATCGGTGTGTACGAGAACACACCCGACGGCTGGCAGTGGCAGACCGGCGCCCTGGACGGCATCCGGCCCGGCCCGTGGTTCCGCTTCGTGGACGCCGACGCCGATGGCGACCCAGACCTGTTCACGCGTGGGACGCCCGGACAGGCGCGCTACTTCGAGAACACTGGCTCCGCCTCGGCGCCGAGTTTCACGCTCCGCGCCGATCCGCTCCTGACCACGACCAACGGAGTCGTGCAGATCGAGGACACGACCATCCCCGCCTGGGGCGACGCCGACGGAGACGGCGACCCCGACATCCTCGCGGGCAAGGCCGACCTCGGCACCATCACGTACTACCGCCTCGATGGGCTCCAGGACGGCATCCCGCAGTACGCCCGCGTGACGGAGGAGTGGGAGGGCATCCAGATCTTCGAGAGCCAGCCGCAGTGCGTGGAGACCGTCGGCGCGCTCCACCTCGGTACCGAGGCGGGCCGGGCCACGCGCCACGGCGCCAACGCGACGGCCTTCGTGGACATCGTGAACGGCGGCGGCCCCGAACTCCTCTGGGGCGATTTCTTCACCGAGCGGATGTTCCTGTTCCTCAACGTCGGCACGGCGGAGGACCCGGAGATGGACCTCGTCACCGAGTCCTACCCCGAGGGGGAGGGCACGCCCGGCTCGCAGAACGCTCCGTCCCTCGGGGACACGGACGGCGACGGCGACCTCGATCTCATCGTGGGCGTCCTCGGGGGACTCTGCGTCTCGCCGATGACAGCCACCAACAACCTCGTCTTCTTCGAGAACACCGGATCCACGACCGAGCCGGACTTCGAGCGGCGCACCACGCAGCTTGTGGCGGGCGTGGACGAGGGCCGCCGCTCAGTACCGGCGCTCGCCGACATCGACGCGGACGGCGACCTGGACCTCGTCATCGGCGACGGCAACACGGACGCCAACCTCGCGCTCTACCGGAACACCGGGTCCACAACGGCGCCTCGGTTCACGCTGGAGGACGAGGACTGGCTGGGCCTGGAATACGACTTCGGCGGCTACGCGCCCACCTTCGGAGACCTCGACGCGGACGGCGACCTCGATCTGCTCGTGGGCGGCTTCAACGGCCGGATGGCGTACCTGGAGAACACGGGCACGGCGGCATCCGGCGAGTGGGTGCAGCGCGACACGCGCTTCCAAAACATCGACGCCGGGCAGTACGCCCGCCCCACCCTCGCCGACCTCGACGGCGACGGCGATCTGGACCTCGCCATCGGCGAGAGCAACGGGCGCGTCTTCCTCTACCGGAACGTCGGCACCGAGGCGGCCCCGGCGTTCGAGACGCGGTCCAACGGTCAGCCTGCCGAAGGCGACATCGCCTTCCGCGATGCCATCGGCCTGCCGGAGGACGTGGGCCAGGAGAGCAGCCCGTCCCTCGCCGATCTCGACGGCGACGGCGACCTCGACGCGCTCGTCGGCACGGGCAACGGCCAGATCCTCCTCTTCCGCAACACCGGATCGGAACGGGCGCCGACGTTCACGGCAGTGGGCGAGATCGAGGCGGAGCGGCTGACCACCACGCCTCGCGCGGCTGACCTGACGGGCGACGGCATCCCGGATCTCGTCTCCGGCGCCGACTCCGGCGGTCTCCTCTACTGGTCGGGCCAGTTCAACGTCTCGACGGGACCCACACCCTCACGCGGTCCTGAGATCACGGCGTTCCCGAACCCGAGCACAGGCGACGTGCACCTGTCGTTCGGGCGCGAGGTGCGCGGCGACGTCGTCGTGCGCGATGCGCTGGGCCGGGAGGTCCGGCGGCTGGCCGTCTCCGCCTCGGACGCGACGTGGGACGGGCGGGACGCGCAAGGCGACGCCGTGGCGCCGGGGGTGTACCTCGTCCACCTCGGTACCGAGGCGGGCGTGGTGGTGACGCTCGCGCGGTAACCGGCCGGTCGGGAAGCCCCAGCCCCTACTTGAGGTGCTCGGTGCTCCTGGCGACCTGCGACGCGAGCCGCTCGATCTCCGCCGCATCGTCGGCCGCCTCGGTGGCGGCTTCCTTTGCCGCCGGGACCGTCGCGAGGTCTGCCGCCGCCCGGGCCTCGCCGACCGTCTCGCCCGCCTTGGCCTGTACCGCCGCGAGCTGCTTCTCCACCTTCTTCGCGCGGCGCTTCGCGGAGAAGGACCCCGGCACCGCCGCGAGGTAGCCCAGCACGAGGCCGAGCACCCAGGCCCCGAGGACCGTCCACAGCTTGTAGCCCACGATGGTCGTGTTGATGAACGGGACGACGAACCGGATCTCTTCCGTGTTCGTCGGCTGCGTCGCGAAGAGGATGCCGCCGAGCGCGACGAGGACGATGAGGACGAAGGCGAACCGCATGGCAGGGGGTGAGAAGACGCCAAATGGTACGACACCGCCGAGGGGTCCGGCACGTCCCGCCGCTGCGCCGCGCCGCCTACTCTCCCCTCGCGAAGACGAGCAGACCGTACTTCCCGAGCCACGCCGAGCCCTCCGCAGACTGTGCGAGCCGAGCCCATGCCCGGCGCACCGGACGCCCTGGCTCCACGTCGTCCAGGACCACCAGCGCACCCGGCGCGAGATGGGGCCGGATCTGCGTGACGTACCGAAGGGCTGTGGCCTCCTCGTGATGCCCGTCCACGAACACGAGGTCGAACGGTCCGTGCCCCTCGCACACCGAGGCGAGCGTCTCGGAAAACGGCCCGACGACAACCTCCACACGATCCCCGAGGCGGAGAGCGTCCATATGCCGACGGGCCAGGGCCGCGTACCCCGGCGCTCCCTCCAGCGTCACGAGCCGCCCGTCCACCCCCGCCTCGGTGTGGGTCCGGGCAAGGGCCGAGGCGAGATGCGCCGCGCCGACCCCGAGGTTGGTGCCCAGTTCGAGCACGCGATGCGGCCGGTGCGCACGCACGAGCCCGTAGAGGAAGCGTCCCCAGACCGGTCCGGTCGCCGCCCGGCGGTAGACCTCGGCGACGTGTCGCCGAAGCGGTTTGTCTCCGCGCCCCGTCCCCGCGCCGTGATCCACCACCTCCACCTCGGCGTCACTGGCGGCAAGGCGAGTGCGCAACTGGTCAATGGCGGCTTCGTCGGCCTGCTCGTCCGGTGACAGACCGAGGCGGGACGCCTGGCGCACCGCGCGACGGGCAGAGGGCGGCAGGTGACCGAGGGAGGCTCCACGGAGAAGGAGCCGGGTGAGCCCGAGAGCAAACACGCGGATCGGG
>JBCCPW010000101.1:0-9284 GCA_039024735.1 Bacteroidota bacterium | reverse complement strand
GACCACGGCGAGACGCAGCGTGCTCACCTCTCGCGCAAGATCGACCAGATGCGCGAGAGCGTCGAGAGCCAGCATCACGCGGTCAGCGGGCTGCGAAACGAGTTCCGCCACGAGATGGCCCGTCGCGATGCGGAGATGCACGAGATCCGGCATCAACTCGCGGCTGTCGGCGGGGGCGCGCTGCCGGAGGGCGAGCGCCTGCAGCTCCCGCCGGGCACCGAGGCGATGGCGCTGGGAGCGCCTGCGCCCGAGCGCGAGGTGACCCCCGTTCCGTTCGAGCCGACCGAGGCGCGCATCCTCGCCGAGCCGGTCCAGACGATCCCCACCGTGGAGGTGGTCTCCGAGACCCCGCCTCGGGACGACGCGCCCGAAGCAGAGGCCGACCCCGCCTCGGTCTTCGACGACATGGCGTTCGCGCCGTTGGACGCAGAGCCCGGCGACACCCTGGACGGTCTCGCGTTTGCGTTCGAGGACGACGACGGGGCCGAGGGTCCTGCGTTCGTCTTCGAGGACGAGCCGGGCGAGATCGCGGACGACCTGCCGGACCCCCTCGTGATGACGTCCGAGGCTGCCACTCCCTTCGTGTTTGAGGAGGACGCGCTCGCCCCCGGGGCGGACGCTCTCCCCCCCGTCTTCGCGTTCGAAGAGGAGCCTCCATCCAGCCAGGAGGAGGCCGAGAAGGCGTTCGAGGTGGTCTCGTTCCTGGAGCCCGAGGCGGCCCCCGCCGAGGAGCCTGCACCCGAGCCGATTCCTGCCGAAGCCCCTCCCGTCTTTGAGGACGCGGTCACCGAGGCGGCGCCTGAGCCGATGGCCCCGTTCGCCTTCGAGGACGACGAGCCCGAGGCGGTGGCGTCCGCCGTCGACGAGGCCGCCGAGCCTGAGGCGCCGATGGCGCTCGCCTTCGAAGACGACGACCTCGCCGTGTCTGAGGCGCCTGCCGCAGCCGAGCCCGCGTCGTTCGCGGAGGCACGGGTCGGGGCACCGACGGCCCCACCACGCCCGGCCGCGCCCGCCGCTACGCCCACCTTCGCGCCGCCCCTGCGAGCGCGGGAGGAAGACGGTACGTCCACCGGCACGCCCGCGTGGATCTCGCGCTCCGACCGCCGACCGCCCGATGCCCCCACGGAGACCATCGGTGGGATTCCGGTGGAGCGCGTCGGAGACCTGCCCCCCGCACCTCCTCCGGCCGAGCCGCCGGAGGCGCCCGCCTTCGCCTTCGAGGACGACGAGGCGACCTACGGGCCCGGCATGAACGGAGAGGCCCCGCCGGTCCTCGCGGAACCCCCTGCGCCGGATCCCGCCTCGGTGGAGCCGCCCACGATGGACCTGCCTGCGATGGAGCCTCCCACGGCGGCCCCTCCCGCCGCCCGTCCGCCCGACGATTTCCCACAGCCGGTCGTCGCGAGTGAGTTGGCGATTGAGCAGCCCCTCGACTTCGGGATCGACGTGGACGCCGAACTGGCGGCCATGGGCACCGAGGCGGTGGAGGCCGAGCCCCAGACGCCCGTGTCGGCCCCGGCACCCGCCTCGGTGGCGCCGCCGCCGGAGGCCGCACCTCGCGAGGCCGCCCCCCAGGCGCCTGCCACTCCGCCCCCCGCAGAGCCTGAGCCTCCGGCGGAGCCCGAGGTGGAGGCGTTCGTCGTGCCCGAGGGGGCGGAGGACCTGACGATCATCTCCAGCGTGGACGAGGACACGCAGCGCGCCCTCTACATGGCGGGCGTGCTCACCCTGGACGAGATCGCCCGCTGGGGCCGCACCGACGCCCGACGCATCGGCGGACAGGTCGGCGTGGCCGAGGAGACGATCATGCACCAGTGGATCTTCGAGGCGCAGTCGGCCCTGTTCGAGCGGTACAGCCGCCGCTAGCTCGTCAGCGCGCCGTGAACGTGGCCGACGCCCGGCGCTCGCCCTCCCACCGAACGACGACGCTGTAGGTGTCGCCGGGCACGAGGTCCACTGGTCCGAACGTGACGTGGTAGTCCGGGCCATCGGGCGGGTTCACGCCGGGAGGCAGCGCGGACGCCCCGTAGGTCAGCGGCGGCTCGATGCTGCGCCGCCCGTTCGGCGTCTCGGCGGCGTCGATCTGCCAGACCACATCGCCTCGGCGGCCCTCGCGCACCTCTACGCGACGGGCGCCGGGCCGCTCCCAGGTGAACTCTGGCGTCGCGCCCTCGCGCACCTCCACCGGGCCGCCGCTCGGGAACCCCGGCGACATCGTCGGTGGAGGCGGTGACGACCCGCTCGGGGCGCAGCCCGCGAGGAACACGAGCGCGCCGACGATCCCGCCGATGATCGGACCGAGGCGGGCGCTCACGGTCTGCCGCCGAGCACCTTCGCGGCGGCCTCGGCCCGGGAGCGGACGTGCATCTTCTCGTAGATGTGCCGGACGTGGGTCCGCACGGTGTCGAGCGAGATGAAGAGCCGCTCGGCGATCTCGCGGTAGCGGAAGCCCTGCACGAGCAGGTCCAGGATCTCCTCCTCGCGAGGGGTTAGCGGGTCCTCGTCCTCGGGCACGAGCGGCGGCCGGTGGAACGCCTCCACCACGCGCCGCGCGATGCCGCTGCTCATCGGGGAGCCGCCGGCGTGGAGGCTGCGGAGCGCGTCGAGGAGGTCGCTCGGGGGCGTCGTCTTGAGGACGTAGCCGGTCGCGCCGCTGCGGAGCGCTTCGAAGACATACTCGTCGTCCTCGTAGACGGTCAGCATCATGGCCTGCACGTCCGGGCGTTCGCGGCGGAGGCGTCGGACCGCCTCGATGCCGTTCATGCCCGGCAGGCCGATGTCCATCAGCGCCACGTCCAGGTCGGGGCGGTCGCCGGTGGCGGGCGCGATGCCGTCGAGGAAGCTCTCGGCGTCTCCGAAGCGCGCGATGCAGGCGAATCCGGCGCTCGCGTCGATGAGTGCCGCGAGGCCCTCGCGCACCTCGGCGCGGTCTTCGACGATGGCGACACGGATGGACGGGGCGGGCATGACCCCAAGGTGCGACGCAGCGAGCGCCGAGGCCATCACACAGAAAGGGGATTCTCGATCCGCCTCGGTGCGTCCGCCTCGGCACCGAGGCGGGAGGTGGGCGACATGGAGGAGATGGCGCTCCCTACTCCGCCGCCCGAAGGTCCATGCGGATGAGATCAGCCCCTCGGTCGGTCACGGCCCCAATCACGATCCCGCCGCTCGTCGGCGCGACGTCGAAGCCCGACATCGCGTCCTCGGACAGCTGCCCGAGGCGCTGCCGCGTCCCGGTGGTGTCGATCCGGACGAGGTCGTACGTCCCGCCCGTCTGTCGGTCGGCGACGTAGACGCCACCGTCGAAGGGGACCCAGAGGTGCGGGCGGCTCGGCACCGTCCGGTCGTAGACCCGCTCCGCGACGGTCGTGGCGTCTCCGTCGGTGTTCAGAGGCTGGCGCCACAGGTCAGCGGAGCCCTGCCGCACCACGTAGAGCCAGCGGCCGTCGGGCGAGGGGCGAGCGGCGACGGCACCCTCCGTGGTGATGCGGATTGGCTCGCCGCCTCCCACCGGGACCTTCCAGATGGTCGGCTTCCCGCCTCGGTCCGAGCGGACGTAGAGCCACTGGCCGTCGGGCGACCAGTTGGGATGCGACTCGTTCGAGCCGGGGAGGGCGAGCTGCCGAGGCTCGGCGCCCTCCGTGTCGATGAGGAACACGTCGCTTTCGCCGTCCACCCGAGCGGCGTACGCGAGGCGACCCGTGGACGACCACCGAGGCGGACTGAGCAGCGTGCCGCTTCGGGTCACCTGTCGGAGCCGCGCGCCGTCCGCGTCGGCCGTCCAGAGTTCGATGGCGCCGGTGCGGTCGGAGAGAAACGCGATCTGCCGCTCGTCGGGAGACCATGTGGGGAAGTAGTCGCGCGCTGTTGAGGGCGCGATGGGGGTGCGGCTCGCGAGGTCCCCGAGGGAGGTTCGACGGATGGCCCCGCGCGACGCCCACTGTTCCGCGACGACGCGGCCGCCTGATGCCGTGAGACGGAAGGTCCAGGGCGAGGAGACGGGGAGCCACGTCGGCGTGTCTCCTCGGACCGAGGCGGTCCAGAGGGTCGTCTGCTCCTTGAGCACCGACACGATCACCCGTTCGTCGTCCAGCCAGTCGTGCCCGACGATGAGCCCGGAGGGGGTCTCGATCCGCCTCACGTTGCCGTCGCTGAGATCGATGACAGCGAGACGGGCCTCCCGGCCGCTCTCGTTGCGCACGACCAGAAGGCGCGTGCCGTCTGGGGAGAAGCGAGGGCTCCAGTCCTCGATGCCCGGCTGCCAGTCGTACGCGAGCGTGTCCACAGCGCCCGTCGCGAGGTCGAGCCGCCGCACCGGGAGCCCCTCGGTGCCCTGGACGGTCGAAACGGCGAGGTACTGACCGTCGGGGGACCAGTCGATCTCCGTGTTGCCTTCCGCTGGACACGCCCCGAGGCGGGTCATGGGGCCTCCCAGGGCCGGAAGGGTCTGAATGGTACATGACTCGCCTCGGTAGGACACGAACGCGAGGGCTGTGCCATCGGGGCTCCACGTCGGCGCCCACGCGCGAGCGGCGCCCTCGGTCAGGCGGAGCCAGCCGGTTCCGTCGGCGTCGGAGACGACGAGGTGGCCCGCCTCGGTGACGCTGTGGACGAAGGCGAGACGCTGGCCGTCCGGCGAGAGCGCGGGCGCCATCTCGAACCCCGGCTCGGCGGTGACCGGCACAACGGGGTAGGGCGCCTCACCGCTCGTGCCCTCGTTCCCAATCGCGTACCCGACGCCGAGGGCGACCGCGACCAGAAGCGTGCCGACGCCGAAAATCGGCCACGTCCCGACCGTTGAGTGGCCCCACCGAGGCGGAGGAGCGGCCACAGGGGATGTTCCCGGATCTGGAGGGTCGCTCGCACCGACGGGCTCCACCGAGGCGACGAGCCGGTACCCGATGCGCGGGACGGTCTCGATCACGCGCGACGGCCGTGCGCGATCATCGAACAGCTTGCGAAGCTCCGAGATCGCCCGCGTCAGCACGTCATCCGTGACGACGACCCCGGCCCAGACCTCATCGTAAAACTCCTGTCGGGTGACGGGGGTGCCGGGCCGAGCGGCGAGCACGCACAAGACCGCCATCACCTTCGGCTCCAACTGGCGGGTGTCGTCACCGGAGGCCGCGCGCAGAAGGGCGGGCTCGAACTGCCACCCTTCGATGTGGAACGGCGGCGTATCGACGAGGGAGGTCAGGGAGGGCGTCATCGGTCGGGGCAGAGGCACAAGCTCGTCAAAACCTCGAACGGGCTTCGGTCCTCTCTCGGGTCTGCACATAGCCGTGCCGCGCGGTCCACGAGCTGTTTCATTTCCACCGGCGGTAGGTTCGCCGCGATGGGCGGCGGTTCGGTCCTGTCCAACCGTCGCTCGCATCAGCGGCAAGCGCATCATCGAACGTCCCATGACACCTCGCCAGAGTGACGCAGCGTCTGGGGCGGACCCCAAGCACCGTCGGTTCAGCCGTCGGCGCGTCGCTCTCGCGGTGCTGGCGGTTGGGATCGCCACGATCTACATCGGGAACGCCTCGTGGATCGTGGGGCCGGGCGGAGACGAGCCGCCTGCGGTCCTCGCCCACCGAGGGCTCGCGCAGGTCTACGACCGCACGAACCTGACGAACGAGACCTGCACCGCCGAGCGACTCCTCCCGACGGGGCACGAGTACCTCGAGAACACGATTCCGTCCATGCAGGCCGCCTTCTATCTCGGTGCCGACATCGTCGAGTTCGACATCCACCCGACCACAGACGGGCGCTTCGCGGTCTTTCACGACTGGACGCTCGACTGCCGGACCGAGGGGAGCGGCCGTACGAGAGATCACACCCTCGCGGAGCTTCAAGCGCTGGACATCGGCTACGGCTACACCGCCAACGAGGGCGAGACCTACCCCTTTCGAGGTCGCGGCGTCGGGGGGATGCCATCGCTGGCCGACGTGTTGGAGGCGTTCCCGGATCGAGACCTCCTGATCGATGTCAAGGGCGGCACGCCGGACGAAGGCGCGATGCTTCTGGATCGGCTTCGCGCGATGCCATCCGCTCAGCGCCAGCGTCTCATGGTGTACGGCGGTCCCGCCGCTGTCTCAATGGTCCGCGACTCCCTCCCCGAGATCCAGACGATCTGGGCCGGACGGCTCAAGACCTGCCTCACACGCTATGCCGCGCTGGGCTGGAGCGGCCACGTCCCGGTGGCCTGCGAGCGGAGCCTCGTGACCGTCCCCGCAAACGTGGGGCCCTGGCTGTGGGGCTGGCCGCATCGGTTCGTGCAGCGAATGGAAGCCGCGGGATCGCGCGTGTTCATCCTCGGCGACTGGAACGGCGAGTCGTACTCGACGGCGTTCGACGATCCGGCCCGCCTCGGTGAGGTCCCCGAGGGATTCGGGGGCGGGGTGTGGACGGATCGGGCGGACCGGATCGCTCCGGCGCTGCGCTCTCGTTCGGGAGAGACCGAGCGCTGACCGTAGGCCGAACGCTCGGCCCGAGGCGGTACCGAGGCGGCACAGGGCGACGGGTTCGGTGCTAGCAGGCAGCCGGAAAGCAGGCGCGTCGGAACGACCTCACCGGAAGTGCGGGACGCTCTCGGGTATCCCTCGGCAGGGCCTCACAACTCGGGAGGGCTGTTCCAGGAATCCTCGCGCTCCCCATTTCCCCTTCCCATGCCTCGCCTTCACCTCCTGCTTCTCCTCGCCCTGCTGCTTCCCCCCGCTGCCTCCGCACAAGCGTCGGTAGACGAGGAGCCCCCAGACACGCGGTCCATCTTGGAGCGCTTCGCCTCCGACTACGCCGACGATCCCATGGCCCAGGACATCATGTTCGGGATCCGGGTCGACGACCAGTACTGGCACGTCGTCTCCGAGCGGGACGATGCCGGGGAGCGCCGCGTTCACTTCCACGACGGACTCCCCGACGAACCGACGTTCTACTTCACGCTCTCGCGCGAGACCCTCGACCGCCTCGATGCTGGCGATCTCAGCGGCATCACCGCCTCGGGCGCGGCGACCTCTGCGGAGAAGACGCCGCTCGACTCTGAAGACATGGACGGCTTCGAGCGGCCCGACTGGGCCGAGTGGGATCCGATCATCCGTCCGCTCATCTTCCACTTCTGGACGCGCGGGACGCCAGAGATCGTCCCGTTCGGGGTCGGGCACTCTCGGGTCATCCACGGAGCCCCGGCGACGGGTCTGTACTACTTCAAGGACTTCCGCAGCGCCGTCTACCACATCCCTCCCGGCATCCCCGACGAGGTGGCCCCGACCATCACCGTCCCCTTCCCGCGTCTCCTCATCATCCTGGAGGGGTCCATGCAGGGCCACGTCGGCGGAAACGAGTTCACGGCGCGAGAGGGCGAGATGGTCCTGCTGCCATCGAGCGTCCCCGCGTGGTTCAACAACGACACGGACGACGCCATGCTCAGTCTCGTGTGGCTGATGTTCGGCGACGGGGCGTGACACGCCACAGGTTCTGGATTCCCTGTCCGCCTCGGTACCGAGGCGGACAGGAGCGACGTGGGCGTGTCGGCGGGTGCCGTTCCGGTTATCCTCGCGATGCCCCTCCCGCGTGCCCGCATGGACACTTTGCTCAGCACGGTCGACTGGCTCGTTGTCGTGCTCTACTTCGTCGTCGTGTTCGGTGTCGCCATCGTCGCGACGGTGCGGGAGCGACGGCGATCAGCGGAGGACTCGGCGGACTACTTCCTCGCGGGGCGCAACGTGGGCTGGTTCGTGATCGGCGCGAGTCTGTTCGCCTCCAACATCGGGAGCGAGCACCTCGTGGGGTTGGCGGGAAGTGGGGCGGCGAGCGGCGTCGCGCCGGGGCAGTTTGAGGTGCTGGCCTCGCTGATCCTGCTGCTGCTGGGGTGGGTCTTCGTGCCGTTCTACCTCAAAAGCGGCGTGTTCACCATGCCGGAGTTCCTGGAGCGCCGCTACAGCGCGGGCTCGCGGTGGTACCTCGCGACGGTCAGCATCCTGGCCTACGTCCTGACGAAGATCTCGGTCACCATCTTCGCGGGGGCCGTCGTGTTCTCCGCCATCGGCGTCGATTTCTGGGTCGGCGCGCTCATCGTGGTCTTCGCGACGGGCGCGTACACGGTCTTCGGTGGCCTCCGGGCGGTGCTCTACACGGACCTGTTGCAGACGTTTGTGCTCATTGGTGGGGCGCTCGCGGTCACGCTGGCGGGGCTCTCCGCCGTGGGCGGATGGGGCGTCATGGCTGAGACCGTCGGGCCGGACTTTATGAGCATGTGGAAGCCTGCCACCGACCCGGACTTCCCGTGGACCGGCATCCTCTTCGGCGCGCCGATCCTGGGCGTGTGGTACTGGTGCACGGACCAGTTCATTGTGCAGCGGACGCTCTCGGCGAAGTCCGTGGACGATGCCCGGCGCGGGACCATCCTCGCGGGCTTCCTGAAGCTGCTGCCGGTGTTCATCTTCGTCCTCCCGGGCGTGCTGGCGGCGACGCTCGTGGCGCAGGGTCAACTGGAACTCGGCAACACGAACGAGGCGCTCCCGGCGCTCGTGGCGGCGCTTCTTCCGGCGGGCGTGCGGGGCCTCGTGATCGCGGGGTTGCTGGCCGCGCTGATGTCGTCGCTCTCCAGCGTGTTCAACTCCTGCTCCACGCTCATCACGTGGGACGTGTACAAGAAGCTGAATCCCGAGGCGGGTGAGCGGCGCCTCGTGTGGGTCGGGCGCCTGTCGACGGTCGCGCTGACGGTCCTCGGCCTCGCGTGGATTCCGTTTGTGGAGGCGGCCGAGGGCGGGCTCTACGTCTACCTCCAGAGCGTGCAGGCGTACATCTCGCCGCCCATCGCGGCGGTGTTCCTCCTCGGGTTGTTCTGGAGCCGCCTGAACGCGCCCGGGGCGCTGGCGTCGCTGCTGTCGGGCCTCGCGCTGGGGCTCCTGCGGCTCACCGGGGAAACAATGGGCGCGGACTGGGGCTGGTTCACGTCGATGAACTTCCTCCACTTCGCGATTGTGCTCTTCCTGGTCTGCACGGTGGTGCTGGTCGGGGTCTCGCTCGCGACGGCCCCGCCGCCTGCGGAGCAGATCCGGGGTCTGACGTTCGGGACGGCGGTGCGCGAGGAGGATCCGGAGACGGGCCGCCGCGAGGGCTGGCGCCGCACGGATCTCGTGCTGACGGGCCTCCTGATCCTCTGCGTGCTGGCCGTCTGGGTCGCGTTCGCGTAGCGAGTCGCGGGCCGCGGGGGCCCCCCGCGGGCCCCGCGCCGGGGGCGGGGGGGGCGGGCCGAGGCGGGGCGCGGGGGTGACAACCCGAGGCACAAGGCCGAATGGGGG
>JBCCPW010000100.1:0-9326 GCA_039024735.1 Bacteroidota bacterium | reverse complement strand
GCCGGGTTCACGCCGGTCGTCGCGACGGTCTGTGCGGACCGAGGCGGGGCGCTCTACAACGTCAACGCGGACACCGTCGCGATGGAGATCGCCGTCGCGATGGGCGCGAGCGAACTCGTACTCGTCGCCGAGGCGGGCGGGGTGTACCGGGACTACCCGGACCTCGGGAGCCGCATCGACACCCTCACGCCGGAGGCGATCGAGGCGGGCGTCCGCGAGGGCTGGATCGCGGGCGGGATGCGGCCCAAGCTGGAAGTCGCCCGCGAGGCCATCCGGCGCGGCATCCCGGCCGTGCGCGTGGCGGCACCCGCCGACCTCGCGGGCGGCACCCGCATCGCGCCAGACCTCCCATGATCGACGTTCTCCACCTCCACCGGGATCTCGTCGCCATCCCGTCCATCAGCCGCGACGAACGAGCCGCGGCAGACTTCGTGGAGTCCTTCGCGCGAACACACGGCGAGGCGCACGGCGTGACCGTCGGACGGAGCGAAGACAACGTGTGGGCCCGCCTCGGTGACGGCCCGGACACCCTCCTGCTCGCCTCCCACCTCGATGTGGTGCCGCCCTCGGACGGCCACCCGTTCGGCCCGTTCACGCCGACCGTCCGCGACGGCAACGTGTACGGGCGCGGCGCGGTGGACGCGAAGGCCAGCGGCGCGGCCATGCTCGCGGCCATGCTCGATCTCGCGGCCTCCGGCTGGCGCCCCGAGGCGGGCCAACTGGTCGTCGCGCTGACCGCCTGCGAGGAGGTCGGCTCCGACGAAAACGGCCTCGACTACCTCCGCCGCGAGGTCCCGGACTTCCCCACGCCGAGCGCCGCGCTCGTCGGCGAGCCGACGGACCTTCGGCCGTGCCTCGCGCAGAAGGGCCTGTTGGTGCTCCGCTGCACCGCGCGAGGCCGGACGGCCCACGCCGCCCGCGCCCACCTCGGTGCGAACGCGCTCACCGCCATGGCGCGCGACCTCCTCGCCGTGGACGCCCTCGCGCTCGGCCCGGAGGACCCCTTCGTCGGAGCGCCGACCGTCACCGCAACCGTCGCCGAGGCGGGATCGGCCCGCAACGTCGTCCCCGACGCCGCCACGTTCTGGCTGGACGTGCGGACCACGCCCGCGCGGACCAACCGCGAGTGGGCGGCAGTCGTCGCAGACGAATTGGAGAGCGAGGTTGCCATCCACTCCGAGCGTCTCGTGCCGTGCGGCACCGAGGCGGACGCCCGCATCGCGCAGGCCGCCACGTCCAGCCTCGCCCGCCTCGGGATGGACGACGAGCCCTTCGGCAGCCCGACCGCGTCGGACTGGGTCTTCCTCTCGGATGTGCCCGCCGTCAAGATCGGCCCCGGCGACAGCCGCCTCTCCCACACGGCCGACGAACACGTTCCCGAGGCGGAGGTCGTCCGCGCCGTCGCGGTCTACCGCGCCATCGCCGACCGCTACTTCGCGCTCGCGACGTGACCCGTCCCGCCTCGGTGCCGGGCCTGTCACCGAGGCGGGATCCTCACGATTCTCCCCGTACAGACGCCCCGCGGGGCGTCTCTAGCCCCTCGCTTCATGAACGCACCCGGAACGCAACCGATCTGGCACAAAGGCACCGCCGCCGCCGACTGGGTGACCCGCTTCACCGTCGGCGAGGACTGGCGGTGGGACACGATCCTGCTGCCGTACGACGTGCGCGGGACCCGCGGCCACGCACGCGGCCTCCGGCTGGCGGGTGTGCTCACCGAGGCGGAAGAAGCCGAGGTCAACGCCGCGCTGGATGAGGTCCACGCGATGTGGGACGCGGGCAACCTCGCGGTCCGTCCCGAGGACGAAGACATGCACACCGTCATCGAGCGCGAACTGACCGTCCGCCTCGGTGCCGTGGGCAAGAAGATCCACGCTGGGCGCTCGCGGAACGACCAGGTGCTCGTCGCCCTCCGGCTCTGGCTGCGCGATGCGCTCGGCGAGATCGCGCGCCTCGGGCGCCGTGCCGCTGGGGCCCTCGTGGACCACACCGAGGCGGAACGAGCCACGCTGATGCCGGGCTACACCCACCTCCAGCGCGCCATGCCGACGACCGCCGCGGTCTGGGCCGCGGGCTACGCGGAGCTTCTGCTGGACGACCTCGACGCCCTCGCGGACACCGCCGCCCGCGCCGACACCTCGCCGTGGGGCAGCGCCGCGGGCTACGGCGTGCCCGGCCTGGACCTGCCCCGGCGCGAGGTCGCCGATGCCCTCGGGTTCCGTGCGATGCAGGAGAACGTGACCGCCGTGCAGCTCTCGCGAGGCAAGGCCGAGGCGGCCGTCGTCCACGCACTCGTGCAACTGGGCCTGACCGCGAACCGCCTCGCGAGTGACCTCGTGCTCTTCGCCACCGCCGAGTTCGGCTTCGTCTCACTCCCGCACGCGTACACCACCGGCTCGTCCATCATGCCCCAGAAGCGCAACCCGGACGTGCTGGAGTTGGCCCGCGCGACGGCCCACCGGCTAACCGCCGAGTTGCACCTGCTCCTCACCCTTCCCGCCAACCTCCCCGGCGGCTACCACCGCGACCTCCAACTCACCAAGGAGGCCACGATGCGCGCCGTCCTCGCCTCCCGGGATCTGATGGAGGCCCTCGCGGCCGTCCTGCCCGGCGTGACGTGGCATCGCGACCGAATGCGTGCCGCCCTCTCGCCGGATCTCTTCGCCACCGCCGAGGCACTGGAGCGGGTCAGGCAGGGCGAGCCCTTCCGCGATGCGTACCGCGCCGTCGGCACGGACCTCGGTTCCCTCCACGTGCCGACCGAGGCGGACGCCCTCGCGGCCTACCGCACGCCCGGAACCCCCGGGCACGTGGACGTGGCCGCCCTTCGCGAGCGGCTCCAAACGGGGCACGGCGGCGTGGGCTGACGGGCGGGTGGGCGCCCGCTAGCTTCGGTTCCGTCTTCCCTCGCGCCCATGCCCCTTTCTACAGACGACCTCGACCCCGACGTTCTCAAAGCCGCCGTCGCGGAGGCTCTGCGTGAGAACCGCGACTGGCTCCGGGAGGTGGTGCAGGAGGCGCTCGAATCGTGCGCGATGGACGAGGCCCAACGCGAGGCCGAACTCCGCGCCGATGCCGCCCGGGCTCCCCTCTCGCTCGGCGGCGTGCGCGGCCACGCCTGACCCGCGCCGGAGTCCCGCCTCGGTGCCGAGGCGGACGGAGTGGGAACAGCGCCCGACCGGAACGGCGTCCGGCGCGACGGGTTGGCGGGGCTCACCCGCCCGGATCGCCCGTGCCCGCCCGCCTCGGTCTCTTGATCGCCGTCCTGCTCGTCGGCTGCGCGTCCGATGACCGGACGCCCCTCGTGGTCTACTCCCCGCACGGCAGCGACCAGTTGGAGCACTACGAGGCCGCCTTCGAGGCCGCGAATCCCGGCGTGGACGTGCAGCCCATCGACATGGGCGCGCAGGACGTGTACGACCGCATCCGAACGGAGCGCGCCAACCCGCAGGCGAGCGTCTGGTGGGGCGCCCCCCAGGTCACCTTCGCCCTCGCAGCCGACGACGGGCTGCTGGAGCCATTCACGCCCTCGTTCGCGGACGCGTTGCCCGCCAGCGCGAAGGACCCCGAAGGCCGCTGGTACGGCACCTACCTGACGCCCGAGGGCTTCCTCGTCAACACCAACACCGTCCCCGAGGCGGAGCGCCCGCGCGACTGGGACGACCTCCTCGATCCCGCCTGGAAGGACCGGGTCCTCATCCGCACGCCCATGCAGAGCGGCACGATGCGCGCCATCTGGAGCGCGATGATCGTCCGGCAGCCCACCGAGGCGGAGGGCTTCGCGTGGCTCGCCCGGCTGGACGAAAACACGAAGGCCTACGCCGCCGACCCGACGCAGCTCTACCTCGGCATCGGGCGCGGTACCGCCGACGTGACGCTCTGGAATATGCCCGACTCGTACCTCCAGGCCGAGACCAAGGGCTACCCGTTCGCCTTCATCCTCCCCGAGAGCGGCACGCCCGTCCTCGTGGACGGCATCGCGATCCCGGCGGGCGCCCCGCAGCCGGACCTCGCGCGGCAGTTCGTGGAGTTCGTGACCTCGCGCGAGGCCATGCTGGAGCAGGCCCGCGACTACTTCCGCATCCCCGCCCGCACGGACCTCCCCCGCGACAGCCTCCCGGACTGGATCCAGGCCGCCGAGATCGACGCGATGGACCTGGACTGGGAAGCTCTCGCCGAGCGCGAGGACGCGTGGATGCAGCGGTGGAACGAAGACATCAAGGGCCGAGGCGCCGCGTTTCTCGCGGAGCAGTAGCCGCTCGTCTCCGCCTCGGTGGCACCGTAGACGCACCGAGGCGACCCGGCCCAGCGGTAGGTTCCGCGCGCACGCCACCGCCTCCCCATGCCCACCGCTCTGCTCGTCGCCCTCGGAGGAGCCGCCGGTGCCCTCGCGCGATGGGGCGTCTCGGAGGGGATGGCGCGATGGCTCGGCACCGCCGCTCCGTGGGGCACCTGGACTGCCAACGTCCTCGGCTGCTTCCTGATTGGGCTCGCGATGCCCACCCTCTCCGCGAGTGACCCGAGGCGGGCCCTCCTCGTCGTCGGCTTTCTGGGCGCCTTCACCACCTTCTCGACGTACTCCGCCGAGACGCTCCATCTCTGGGAGACCGGACGAGCGGGTCTCGCCCTGGCGAACGCTGCCGGGAGCGTGGTCGTCGGGCTGGCGGCGTGTGCTCTCGGCCTCGCCCTCGCGCGATGACCCCTACCGCCTCGGTACCGAGGCGGAACGAGTCAGGCTGCGCGAGCGATTTCGACGTAGGCGGAGCGGGTGGACGGCTCCGGTACCGGATAGCCTTCGAGGGCCAACCCCTCGACATGGAATGCCATCGCCTCGCGCATCTCCCGCTCCACATCCGCCTCGGTGGCACCCGTGGCAACACAGCCCGGAAGGTCGGGAGAGTAAGCCGAGAACCCGGTCCCGGTCGGCTCGATCACGACGAGATACTTCATCACTTCAGACCCGCTTGCTTCAGGATGCTGTTGTAGGTCCCCGGCGCGAGATCGTCACCGGGCTTCCCCGGGATGGTCACGAGGCCGGTCTTGTCGGCATGCTTGAACTGGCGATGACTTCCTCGGGTTCGGGCGAGGTACCACCCGTCTTTCTTGATCAGCTTGAGCACGTCGCGAACTTTCGCCCTCACGCGATGAGCCCCGCCTCGGTACCGAGGCGGCAGAGAACGTGCAGAGCCGTGGCTCCCGCGACCCGTCGTCCTCGCCCTGCGCGAACCGATGGCGCCCTGACCCGTACCTTCGCGCATGGACACCGCCGCTCACCGCACCGCCGTCCTCGGCGCCGGGAGTTGGGGCACCGCCCTGGCCTACAGCCTCGCACGGAACGGACGCCCCGTCACCCTCTGGGCACGCCGCGAGGAGGCCGCCCGCGAGATCGACCAGACGCGCCGCAACGCGCGCTACCTGCCAGACGCGAAGCTGCCCGCCTCCCTTCGCGTCACCTCGGACCTACCGCGCGCCATCGACGGCGCCTCGGTGTGGCTGGTCGCCGTGCCGAGCCAGCACGTGCGCGGCGTGGCGCGCCACCTCGCCAACCGGGCGACTGAGCCCGAAGCCATCGTCTCCGTGGCCAAGGGCATCGAGAACGGGACGCTGCTCACCACCAGCGGCGTCCTTCGCGACGTGCTCACCGAGGCGGACCCCGCCCGGATCGGCGTGCTCTACGGGCCCAGCCACGCCGAGGAGGTCGCCTTCGGCCAGCCGACGACCGTCGTCGCGAGCCTCCCGGACCTGTGCACCGCCGAGGCCGTGCAGACCCTCTTCATGGCGCCGAGCCTCCGCGTCTACACCAACGCAGACCTCGTCGGCGTCGAGATCGCGGGGAGCGTCAAGAACGTCATGGCGCTCGCGGCGGGCATGGGCGACGGCCTCGGCTTGGGTGACAACGCCAAGGCCGCCCTCGTCACGCGAGGGCTCGCGGAGATCACCCGCCTCGGTCTCGCGATGGGCGCCCAAGCACACACCTTCGCCGGACTCGCGGGCCTCGGCGACCTCGTGGTGACCTGCTTCTCGCAGCACAGCCGGAACCGTCGCTTCGGCGAGATGATCGGCGCCGGGAAGACCCTCCAGGAAGCCGCCGACGCGATGACGATGGTCGTGGAGGGCGTCAAGACGACGGCCAGCGTGCGGGCGCTGGCTGCGCAGCACGGCATCGAGATGCCGATCTCGGAGGCCGTCGGGCGCGTGCTCGCGGGAGAGACGGCCCCACGCGACGAAGTGGCCGACCTCATGACGCGAGACCCCACCCACGAGACGGCCCACCTCGCAGACGCCGCCTCCGATCTGGACGGCTCCGCCCTCGGCGACGCCTTCCTCCCCGCCTGATCGCGCCTTCCGCCATGACGCTCGACGACCTCCGCCGCCTCGCCGCGATGGGCGAAGGCCGCCACCTCGAGTTCAAGAACCGCGTCCCCGCCGCCGACAAGCTCGCGCGCGAGGTCATCGCGCTGGCGAACACCGACGGCGGCAAGGTCCTCCTCGGTGTGGACGACGACGGGAGCGTGATCGGGGTCAAGGACGCGGAGGAGGAACTGTTCGCGCTCCGGGAAGCCCTTGGCCCACGCGTGGAGCCCGAGGTCCCCGTGGAAGTGGAGCCGGTCCGCGTGAGCCGCCGCCGGATGGCGCTCGTGGTGGACGTGCCCGCCAGTCACGACCGCCCCCACTACCTCCGTCCGGGAGGCGACCAGCGCCAGAAACGCCGGGCGTTCGTCCGCGTGGAGGACCAGTCCGTGGAGGCCTCGCGCGAGGCCGACGAGTTTTTGAAGGCCGAGCGGAACGGGCACGGCGCTCGCTTCACCTTCGGCGAGCGGGAACGGAAGCTCCTCGCTTACCTCGACCGACACGAGCGCGTGGACGTGGCCGGGTACGCCCGCCTCGCGAACGTCCCGCCGTGGAAGGCCTCGAAGACGCTCGTGCAACTCGCCCACGCGGGCGTGCTGACGCTCCACGCCCAGCCCGGCGGCGCGGACTACTTCACCGCGAGCGTGACCTGATCCTTCCGCCTCGGTACCGAGGCGGGTGGAGGACACAGTGACTGGGCACGGTCCTGTGTGGAAGAGCCGCGAAGCCGGAGGTCCTTCGGAAACCGGGGCTTCGACCGTCGGTTTAGGTGCCCTCATGCGCACCGTGGCCTCCCTGATCCTGCTCTTCGTCGCCGCCCTCGGCGCACAGGACGTGTGGGCTGCCGCGGCGCCAGAGTCGGCCCCGCCTGTGGAAACCCACATGCCGTTCGAGGCAGAGGTGGAGGTCGAGACCGAAGCGCAGGCGTTCCACGCTGGCACCGAGGCCGGGCACCTGGATGCCCTGCTCCAGCGTCCTCTTCCCCCGGACGCTCGCAGCCTCATCCCAGGCGTGCCTCCGACTCCCCCACCGGAATCGTAGGCCTACGGGCCGGAGAACCCCCACCTCTCCCTAGGGGGTTTTCCTGAATCGGCTTCTCTTCATCGCGAGACGATGGGTCTCGTGGATCGCCTCACCGCCACAGGGGTTGCCCCCCTGCTTTTCACCCGCCCATCCCGGGCTTTCTCCCCCCATTTCCATGTTCATCCGACCCACTCTCTTCATCGCCGCCTTCGCGTTCGTTCTCGTCGGCTGCGCCACAGACGATTCCGCCACCACTAGCGGTGACGCCACCTCCACCACCACCGAGGCATCGGCCAACCCGATCACGGCCGCTGAAGTTGAGGCCGCACAGCAGGCCTGGGGCGAAGGCATCGTGGCCATCGGCCAGGTCTTCACCGACGAGGGCGACTACACGACCCGCGCCCAGGAGCACATCGCGACGCACTACGCCTACGGCGATGGCCAGACGGTTCTCTTCAAGCCCACCCTCGCCGCTGAGGACCAGTTCCGTGGCGACCCAGACGAGGCCCTGAGCTACTTCGTCGGCACCGAGGGCACCGAGGACGGCGGCTTCGCCATCGCGCCCTACACCGACGTTCGCTGGGAGAACGAAGGCACCGTCATCGACGAGGACGGCGACATGGCCGTCGCGATGGGCAACTACTTCTTCACCGGCACCGACGGCAATGAGACGAAGGTGGAGTACACCTTCGGCTACGTGAAGGACGCGAGCGGTGACCTGAAGATCGCCCTGCACCACAGCTCCCTCCCGTTCAACGCGAACTAGAGGACCTGTCTCACAGGGACGTGACCACGGCAATGTCGCTCGGCTTCCGCGCGTCCCTCGACCGCCCTGGGGCTTCGGCTCCAGGGCGGTCTTCTTTTCGCCCGTTCGTCCCATCTCTCCCGGCCCGGAGACCCCGGCGGCTCCGGCCCGCGCTGCCCGTCTGCCCTCTCATGTTCCGTCCCGTCACCGTCGCGTCCTGCCTCGCGATCCTCCTGGTCGCCGCCTCGGCGTCTCTTCCCGCCTCGGCCCAGATCACCCTCACGGAAGACCTCCGCCTCGATCTCGCAGGCGGCGTTCAGCCCCGCGCGAGCGTGGGCGTCGAAACCAACGAAGGAGACGAAGAGGTCCGCTTTGGGTACGGACTGCGCCGGGCGCGCATCCAGGCGCGCGTGCTCTACCGCGAGTTGGGCGGCGTGGAATACGACGTGGAGGGCGGCTCGGGGATGATCGAGAGCGTGGACCTGTTCGCGTTCGCCAATCTCACCCGCAACGTGCAGGCACGAGTCGGGTACTTCCCGGTGGCACAGCCCGCGGGCGGCATCCTGACCCCGTACTTCCTCATCGACGCCGTGGACCGCGCCGCGATTGACGAGCGCTGGCTCGCGGGCACACTCGGCGGTGACGGACGCGACCTAGGGGCGGACATCGCCTACTCCAGCGACGGCATCACCGCCTCGGTGGCGGTCCACAACGGGTTCGGCACGTTCGCGCGCGGGACGAACAACTTCCGCGAGGGCATCTCCGGACCCGACGTGGTCAACGGCATCGAGACGCCGGGACTGGCGGTCTCCTCGGTGCTGATCTACGAGCCCGGAAATGGCGTGGAGGTCGGCGTGTACGGTGGCTACAACGGCGCCAACCCAGACCGCACGGACCGAGGCGAGGGCGGCCGGGACTACACCAGCGGCGGCGCGCACGTCTACTGGGGCGCCGAGGCGGGCAGCCAGCCCCTCCGCGTCAAGCTGGACGCCATCGCGCTGCGCTACAGCGACGACGGCGACGGCGAGCAGGACCAGGTGGGCGTCTCCGCGTTCGGCGCGGCGCGCGTCATCGGCGCGAGCGAGGCCTTCGCGCGGTACGAGCGCTACTGGGACGACCGCGATCTCGGCGGCGACGACTTCGTAACGCTGGGCGCGAGCTACAGCCCGAGCGCGGCACGCGGCGCGCCCTACCATCGCGCCCGCCT
>JBCCPW010000099.1:0-9373 GCA_039024735.1 Bacteroidota bacterium | reverse complement strand
GCGGGCGGGTCGGTCCGCCTCGGTGGGGCTCTCGCGAGAGCGGAGCCGCGCACGCGGCACGGCGTTAAGCGCACGCCCCTCACTCGTCGCTCTGTCTGTGCCCACCGCCCTTCTGTGGCTCCGCCACGACCTCCGCCTCCACGACCACGCCCCTCTTCTCGCCGCCCAGGACCACGCCGGGCCGGACGGCCGCCTCCTCGCCGTCTACTGCCTCGATCCGCGCGACTTTCGCGAGACCGACTGGGGCGTGCCCAAGACTGGCGGCCATCGCGCCCGCTTCCTCCTGGAATCCCTCGCGGACCTCCGCGCGAGGATGCGCGACCGAGGCGGAGACCTCGTCGTGAGGCGCGGACGGCCCGAGGCGGTCGTCCCGACGCTCTACCGCGAGACCGGCGCGACGGGCCTTTTCTACCACGACGAGCCCATGCGTGAGGAGATGGACGTGGAAGACGCCCTCCTCGATGCGCTCCCCCAGGCGGACGCCCACGTCTACTGGGGTCACACCCTCGTGGACATCGACGCCCTTCCGTTCTCCATCGACGGGCTCCCGCGGGTCTACACGCCGTTCCGCAAGGCCGCCGAGCGGACGCAGCCCTACCCGGATCCGCTCCCCGCGCCCACCCGCCTCGGTCCGCTCTCCGATGGCATCGAGCCGGGCGACATCCCGACGGTGGCCGATCTCGGTGTGGAGCCGCTGGCCGTGGACGACCGCGCCGCCATCGTGCTCCGAGGCGGCGAGACGGAGGGCCTCGCGAGGCTCGACGCGTACCTCTGGGAGCGCGACCAACTCCGCGTGTACAAGGAGACGCGCAACGGGATGCTCGGCGAGGACTACTCCTCCAAGTTCTCCGCATGGCTCGCGCACGGATGCCTTTCCGCGCGGCAGATCGCCGCCGAGGTGGGACGCTACGAGGCGGAGCGGGTCTCGAACAAGAGCACCTACTGGATGCTCTTCGAACTCCTCTGGCGTGACTTCTTCCGCCTCTACGGCGCGAAGCACGGCGACCGGCTGTTCTGGCTCTCCGGTCCGAGCGAGGAGCGCGGGATGCCGAATCGCGTGGATGAGGGGCTCTACACGAAATGGCGCGAGGGTCGGACGGGCTTCCCCCTCGTGGACGCCAACATGATCGAGCTGCGGACCACCGGGTTCATGTCCAACCGAGGCCGCCAGAACGCCGCGAGCTTCTGGGTGAAGCACATGCGCCAGGACTGGCGCGCGGGCGCCGCCTGGTTCGAGTCCATGCTCGCAGACTACGACGTGACGAGCAACTGGGGCAACTGGGCGTACGTGGCGGGCGTGGGCTCCGACCCGCGCGACCGCTACTTCGACATCGAGACGCAGGGCAAGAAGTACGACGAGGACGCGGCGTACGTGACCCACTGGATCCCGGCTCTGGAAGGCCTCCCGCCGAAGCTGGCCCGCGAGCCATACCGCATGACCGAGATGGAGCAGGAGATGTACGGCGTCCGCGTGGGCGAGCACGTCCCGGCACCCGTCCTCGACTACGACCGCGAGACGCAGCGCCTCCGCAGCGAGCGCGGGGCAAACGGCAGCGGCGGAGGGCGTCCTCAGCGGCACCGAGGCAAGCGGACCTCGCGCCGTTGACCCGGTCCGCCTCGGTACCGAGGCGGGGGCGCATCCGGCCCCTTGCCTTTCCCGTAGCCGATCCCATGTCCGTCTCTCGCCTCCTGCTCTGGTCGCTTACGCTCGCGCTCGTGGTCGCCTCGGTGTGGGCGTGGGGCGGCCTCCCGGAGCAGATCCCGACGCATTTCGGGCCCGATGGGCTCCCCGATCGCTGGAGCGAGCGCTCGGTGTGGAATTGGTTCGTGCTGCCGGGGATCGCCGTCGCGATGGCGGTGCTCATGGACGGCGTTGCGGCGTGGAGCCTCCGCCATCCCGACATGCAAACGCTCAACCTGCCCAGTTCGAAGGATCTGATGGCGCTGCCCATTGACCGGCGGATGCCCATCCTGCAGCGTTCCGCGTCCCTGATGCGGTGGATGGGGGTCGGCCTGCTCGTTGCCTTCGGGCTGTTCCAGATGGGGGCGTACGCCGCCGCGTTCGGCGAGCCCTCCCAGCCGTGGACGCTGGCTGGGCTCTTCGTGTGTCTGATTGGGTCGCCCGTTGCGGTGGTGTGGGGGCTCGTGGCGATCTCGTCGGAGATCACGCGTCAGACGCGGGCGGTCCGCGAGGCGGCCGCGATCTAACCCAGGGGCACCACGAGGCGGATGGGCTCGAACGCCTCGGCGTACGTTGTGCCCGCTTGCACGCCCCGGATCGTCGCGAGGGACCGGACGAACGTATCCGTCGAGTACGAGCGGAACGCCTGGCTTTGGTAAGCCGCCAGGGCGTGCAGCTTCGTCTCTAGGTGCCTCTCGCTCAGCGCGACGAACGCCGCGCCGTGGAACGCGACCTCGTTCTGCGGCAGTTCGTAGCCGAGCAGCGTCGCATGCTTGAACGCGCGGACGCCTTCCTGATGCACCGTCGCGTGGTCCTGGTGATGGTCGGTGGAGGAGGGGAGGAGCACAAGGTCTGGAGTCCACTCCCGCCGGAGGGCGACCAGATGCTCCAAGATGGCCTGTCGGTCGCGTGGGAACTCGCGCACCTCGAACGGTCCCAACTCCACGTGCTCCGGCGCGACACCGAGGCGGGCCGTGGCCTCGCGGCACTCGTGCACGAGCACGTCGCGAGGCAAGCCGTCGGGGACGGACTTCTCGCACGTGGAGAGGGCGAGGTAGCGAACCTCGGCGCCTGCGTCCACCAGCCGGGCGACGGTGCCCGCGCAGCCGAACTCATCGTCGGTGTGGGCGCAGAGGACGAGGCAGCGACGGACGGATTGGATCACGGGATGGGGAGAAAGGCGGTCGGAAATGGGTTCCTGGATGCGGTGGGGTCACCGCTCGCCGGGCGTACGGAGGGCAGGCCAGGATGTCCTCCGCCTCGGTGCCGGGGCGGTACAACCGAGGTGGGTCGGCAATTTCTCGAAACTCGTCACCGCGCCTTCGCGGGGTTGCCGAGGACCGTCGTGCCCTCCGGCACGTCGCGGGTGACCACGGCGCCCATCCCGACCGTCGCGCCGGCGCCGACCGTGATCCCGTTGCGGACGACCGCGCCCGGGGCGATCCACGCGCCTCGGCCGATCCTCGCGCTCCCCGCCACCACGGCGTGCGCGATCACAAGCGCGTCCGGCCCGACGACCGCGTTGTGCGCGATGTGAACGTGATTGTCGATTCGTGCGCCTGCGCCGATGACCGTCTCGCCGAGCGTGCCTCGGTCGATGCACGTCGCGTCACCCACGCTCGCGCCTGCTCCGATCCGCACGCGCCCAACGTGAGGGAAGGGCACTTGCCGCCCGTCTGCATCGGGCGTGAAGCCGAACCCTGCGCCGCCGATCGTGCAGTTTGCCCCGACGATCACCCCCTCCTTGATCGTGCAGTGCGCCAGGCAAGTGTTGGGCCCCACTGTCACGTCGTCGCCGATCTCGACGCCTGCCCCGAGCACCACGCCTCGGGCCAGCCGGGCCGAGGCGGCGATCCGGGCATCGGCTGGAATCGGGCCGTCGAAGGGCGGCCAGCCCTCGTCCACGGCGAAGAACTGCGCGACGAGGCGCGAAAACGCAAGACGTGGACGCTCGGCGTAGACGACCGTCGCCCGAGGCGCCGAGGGGGGATCGAGCGCGGGCGTCGTGAGGGGCATCATCGCCTCGGCAGCGAGTGGCGCCACGAGCAGACTGCCGCGGAACGCCGCGAGCCGGTCGGGCGCGAGGGCGCGGGCCGAGATCCAGGCGGCCTGTCCGGACACGGCCGTCTGATCTGTCGCGACCCCCGTCACCTCCGCCTCGGTCCCGAGGCGGACGGAGTGGGCCGCACCAGCGGCCTCCAGAAAGCGGACGATCTCACGCGTGGACGGCATCGAGCAGGGGGGCGTAGGCGGAGAGGAAGGCGTCGCGCTCGCGGGCCCATGTGTGCTCGGCATGGAGGCGGCGAGCGCCGGACCGGGCACGGGCTCCCGCCTCGGTGTCGAACAAGAGCGTGCGGAGGGCGGTCACGAGTGCGGAGCGGTCGTCCGGGTCTACCGCGAGCCCCGCATCGTAGCGCCGGACGAGTGCGGCGAGCGGTTCGATGCCGGACCCGGTGAGGGTCGGGAGCCCAGCGGCGGCGTACTCGAAGAGCTTGTTCGGGAGTCCCATCCGGAGGCTCTCGGTGAGCGGCCGGGCGACGATGGCACCGAGGTGGGCATCCGGGGTGAGCCTCCGCAGGAGGTCCGGCGGCGTGAACGGGAGGAGGCGAAGTCGTTGGCTGACAATGCGCTCGCGAAGGATCGCTTCCAACGGACCTTCACCGATGCAGACGAGCGTGGCGTCCACCTCGGTCATCGCATCGGCGAGAGGGAGGAGGCCGCGACCCTCACGAAAGAGGCCCTGGTAGAGCACGAGCCGTTCATCAGGGGCGGCACCGATCTGAGCGCGAAGCTCTCCTGTTGGCGCGAGGCCCTCGGCGGGCGCGTCCGAGACGTTCCGCACCACGACGGGCCGCCGGATCCCGTAGCGCGCCTGCAGGGCTTCTGCGATGGCCCCGTTGACGGTCAGCACCACGTCGGCCCGAGCGATGTGGCGGCGCTCAACGGCGCCCCAGGCCCACCGGACCCACGGTCGTCCGGCTGCGTCCAGGCCGGGGTAGAACTCGCGCGCATCGTAGACGAGCCGGGCGCTGGACTGGTGGGCCGCCTGGGCAGCGGCAGGCAGGATGTGGAGATCGCTCGCGTGGACCACCCGCGCTCGAACCCCCTGGAGGGCCTCGCGAAAGGCCCGGTCGGCGGCCCAAAAGTAGGCGGGACCTCGGCCAAAGGGCACCTCCACGGCGCGAACCTCAACGCCCGAGGGCAGGGCCTCGGGAGACCGAGGCGGACGGTCTCCCATCGCGATGACCCGGGCGCCCGCCTCGGTGAGCGCCCGAATCTGCCGAAGTGCCCGCGACGACGAGGTCACGTCGCCCAGGAACGCGAACACGACATCGACGGGAGCGGGGGCGGTCACAGTGGTGGGATGGGGCTGTCGCTCCGTGGGTCTCGATGCTCCTCGCCAGAGCATCTGGAGTTGAAGGAGAGGCGAGGCCAGCGGATGTGAACGGCCTCGGCACTGAGGCGGCGCGGGAACGACTGGAAGCAGGGTCTCACCCTGATGCTAGCATCGGCGCCCCACGCTTGATTCAGATCGTTCACCCTTCGGTCGCGACGATGCAGAAGCGACGAGCAAACTCACATGCGGGACCTGTGCCGTCAAGTGGGCGGGTGCATCCGCGACGGGAACGAGGTTCGGCTATGCCTCGTCCGGGTCGTCCCGCGTCCGCTCCCACACTTTGGGGCGGGCGCTTGTCGTTCGGATTTCGCGCCTCGCTCTCCTTTGCCATGCTCCGCTCCGTTCTTGCCCTCCTTCTCATCGGCACCCTCACGGCCTGCGCCTCGTCTCGCCCGGACCAGCGGGAGGGAGATCCCACCCGCCTCGGTGCCGAGGCGGACAGCCTCGTTTCCGCCGCCCGAGTGGACGAGGCCGCGATGCTGGACGAGCGCCTGGACCTGACCGACGATCAGGAGCAATCGGTTCGGCTGGCCCTCGAGGCGTACCGCGATGCCCTCGCGACGGCACGCGGGCTCCCGGATGTCCGCAGCCGGAGCGCTCTGCGCGAACGTGCCCGCGTGGAGACCGACGCTCGCATCCTCGCCACACTCACGGGCACGCAGCGCGAGACCTTCGAGACGATCCGCAGCGAGCGCGAGACAGAACTGGACCCGCTCGTGCGTCGGCAAATCGCGTTTCTTACGCGCGTCCTCCTGCTGACCGATGAGCAACAGACCGCGTTCGGTCCTCTGCTGACACGCCGACTCGAAGACCTGGAGCCGATTCAGGCGCAGGCCCGGCGCGAGGGCACCCGGGGGAACGCCCAGGAAGAGATCCAACGCGTCCAGGAGCAATACGACGCCGAGATCCTGGCGCTCCTGACCGCCGAGCAAGCAGAGGAGTACCAGGAGCTAGTGGAGGACCGAGGCCGTCGACGCGGACGGCGGTAAACCGCCTCCCGGGAGGCCATCGCGTGAGACCCCTCCCGCCTCGGTGCTGAGGGGCACCGAGGCGACAGTGGGCGGAAACGGAGACGGGGGTTTCCTGAATTCGTGGGTGCTCCTGTTGAGCGCATGGGTGGAATGCCGATACTGTGAGGCTCGCCGACCGTGCTAGACGGACCCTGTGGTGACGGTCGCGGCCCTTCCCCATGCTTTTTAACTCCGTCACCTTTGCGGTTTTCCTGCCGCTCGTGCTCGTCGTGTACTGGGCACTCGGGCAGGAGCGTGTCCGGGCGCAAAACGCGCTCCTGGTGGTAGCGAGCTACGTGTTCTACGCATGGTGGGACTGGCGCTTCCTTTCGCTCATCGTTCTGAGCTCGATCCTGGATTTTGTCTGCGGACTTCGGATCGGTCGGTCGGAGAAGGCCCGGACGCGCAAACTCTACCTCGCGGCGAGCGTCGGCTTCAACCTGGGGACGCTGGGCGTCTTCAAGTACTTCGACTTCTTTGCGGAGTCGTTCGCCGGGCTCGTCGGGGCGTTTGGACTGCACGCGGATCCGGTCACGCTGGGCGTGATCCTGCCGGTCGGGATCAGCTTCTACACGTTCCAGACGATGAGCTACACCATCGACGTGTACCGAGGCACCATCGCGCCGACGACCCGTCCGATCTCGTTCTTCGCCTACGTCAGCTTCTTCCCGCAGCTCGTCGCGGGACCCATTGAGCGGGCGGGGAACCTGCTGCCTCAGTTCAACGCGTCTCGACGCTTCTCTGTCCCGGACGCCAAGGACGGTCTGCGTCAGATCCTCTGGGGCCTGTTCAAAAAGGTCGTCATCGCGGACAACCTCGCGGCGCCTGTCACGGCCGTCTATGGGGACCACGCGTCCCACAGCGGCGTCGCGCTCGCCATCGCGACGGTTTTCTTTGCCTTTCAGATCTACTGCGACTTCTCGGGCTACTCGGATATCGCCATCGGCACGGCGCGGCTCTTCGGCATCCGGCTGATGGACAACTTCCGCACGCCGTACTTCTCGACGAGCATCCCGGAGTTCTGGCGCCGGTGGCATATCTCCCTCTCCACATGGTTCCGGGACTACGTCTACATCCCCCTCGGCGGTAGCCGCGTCCGCTCCAAGTGGCGCCACGCCCTCAACGTCATCGCGACGTTCACGATCTCCGGGCTCTGGCATGGTGCCAACTCCACGTTCATCGTCTGGGGGTTCCTCAACGGCGCCTACTACCTACCGTCCATCCTGAAGCCAGACCCGGCCCCGAGCCGTGAACTGGTCCAGGCGCGAGGGTGGGTGCCGCATCCTCGTCAGGCGTTCAAGATGCTCGGCACCTTCGCGCTCGTGTGCGTCGCGTGGGTCTTCTTCCGAGCGGCATCCCTCACCGATGCCGTCCAGATCCTCGCCCAGATCACGACGGGCGACTGGTTCCCGATCTACCCGCTGAGCGGGTTCCCGTACATCGCGATTCTGGTCGCCGCGGAATGGGTCCAGCGGCATCGGCGCCACGCGCTAGAGATCGGCCACCTGCCTGCTCCGGCCCGATGGGGAATCTACTACGCCGTGGTGGCGGCCATCGTGGTCTTCGGGCGGACGAACCACCTCCCGTTCATCTATTTCCAGTTCTGACGTGTCGCACGTTACTCCCCCGTCTCGGTCCGGCTTCTGGACATTCCTGGTTCGCTTCGCAGTGTTCGCCGCGCCCGTTCTCCTCGTCCTGGGAGTGGTGAAGTCTGCACTCTGGGTGTCCGGGGACGCGTGGCCTGCCGCGATGGTCGTCTCCCACCAGCAGAACGCCGAGGCGGAGGTGATCTACTCGCGAGACTTCCTCTCGGAGCACTTCGGTGTGTACAAGCGCGCAGGCGTCACCGCCTCGGCGCCGGAGGTGGTCGTGCTCGGTAGCTCCCGCGTGATGCAGTTCCGGGCCGAGATGGTCGCGCCGCTCTCGTTCTACAACGCGGGGGGGATGCTCCAGAACGCCACCGACCTCACCGAATACGCCAGTCTCGTCGCGAGGGGAGCGCTGCCGACCCCTCGGCTCGCTCTTATCAGCGTCGATCCGTGGTGGGTGAAGCGGTCCGACGGGGAGGCGAGAAGCCACCTCCACGACTCCGACGATGCTCTGAACCCCGGCGCCCACATCGACGCCTTTCGGTATGCTCTGCGCGAGGGCCGAGGCGGCGAGTGGCTCGCCCTCCTGACCACCTCGCGGACGGCGCCCCAGGATGAGGTCAAGGCCATCGGGAGCTTCGCGATCCGTCGCGGCCAGGGGTTCCGGCGCGATGGCTCGTTTCAGTACAGCCCGCTTCTCCTCCGCGAGGCCGCTGCGGATCCACGATTCGTAGACCGCGAGAGCCCGCCGATCATCGAGCGCATCCGGTCGCGCCAACTCGCGTTCGCGCCGCCCGTCGCGTTCGACTACGACAAGGCGACCGCCGTGACAGACGCGCTACGGTCGCTCCGCGAGTCTGGTATCGAGGTGTGGGTCTACCTCCCGCCGTTCTCGACCGAGTCGGAAGAGGCCCTCCGGGACGATCCGATCCTGCGTCGCTGGTGGGAGGTCTACCTCGGTCCGTTCGCGGAGCAGCTCGCCGAGACGGGCGCCTCGGTGATCTCCACACCTACCCCCGAGGCGGTCGGCCTGGACGACCGCTACATGATCGACGGCTTCCACCCCAGCGAGGTCATGAGCGGTCACACACTGCTCCAGATGATGGAGCAGGCCCCCGACGCGAGCCTGCTGCGCGAGATCGACGCGGAGAACCTGCGGGCCATGCTGCGGGAGGCCGAGACGCCATTGGCCTTCGAGGTGCCGACGCTGACGCCCGAGGCGGAGACAGCCCTTCGCGAGGAGAGGCAGCGCTCCCGGCGCTCGTGAGCCAATCCGCCTCGGTGTGTCCGTGAAGCACCACCGAGGCGGGGACCGGTCGGGCTAGAGCTGAGCGTTCTCGAAGACGGCCGAGGCGCCCATCCCGCCGCCGATGCACATCGTCACGATGCCGTAGCGGACCTCGCGGCGCAGCATCTCGTGCACCAGCGTCGCCGTCAGCTTCGCGCCCGTGCAGCCGAGCGGATGGCCCAGCGCGATGGCGCCGCCGTGGACGTTCACGGTCTCCGGATCAAGGCCCACTTCGCGGATGACTGCGAGCGACTGGCTGGCGAACGCCTCGTTGAGTTCGATCAGGCCGATGTCGTCCACGCTCAGGCCGACCTGCTTCAGCACCTTGGGAATCGACTCCTTCGGCCCGATGCCCATGATCTCGGGTGCGACCCCGGCCACGGCGTAGCCGAGCATCTTCACGAGAGG
>JBCCPW010000098.1:0-9388 GCA_039024735.1 Bacteroidota bacterium | reverse complement strand
GGACGGGCGTCGAGTTCCTTGAGTTGGCGCTGCGCCTCGGCGGCGCGCTCGCGGTCCCGAGCGGTCTGCTCCGGCGGGCGAGGTGTCTCCTTCGGTAGGCGGCTCTTCTCTCGCTCGCGCCGGCTCTTCTCGCGGTCCGTCGCGCGGTCTGCGATGGCTTTCCGGCGGAGCTCGCGCCGCGCGAGGGCCCCCTCACGGTAGCGCGCCCACGTCCCGGCGATCCCCGTCCCGATGCCCCCGACGGCCCCTTCCGCTCGGTCGAGCGAGTGCTGGATGTCCCGATCCCACACCAGGAGGCCCACCACGACCACGGCCAGCGCGAACACGATGAATGCCCCCACAGGCCCAACCAGCCCTTCGATCCATCCCGCCACGCCTGCGCCCAGGGCGCCACTCCAGAGATCGAGCGCGGTGTCGGTTCGCGCGTCGATCCAGCCCATCAGACACGCCAGGAAGAACGCCCCCGCGAAGGAGAGGCCTGTCAGGAGGGGCAGGAACACCGGCTGTTTCTGCCGGAGGAGGACATAGCCCCACGCGAAGAGGGTCCCGAGCAGGATGAGCACCGGGAAACCCAGGAGATCCGTCACGAGCGCCTGCGCGACGATGGCGCCGATGGGACCGAGGAGGTTCGCGGCGCGGTTGTCGCCCGGCTCCATGAGCGTGTCGATGCTCTCGCGGGCGAGGATGGTGTCGTCGGCGCGGGAGTGGGTGACGACGGCCAGCGTGAGCAGCAGCGCGAGGGCCATCAGCACGAGGCCGAGGATTTCGAGCTTGCGCTGGCGCGAGAGCGCACCGCCGGTCTTCTTCTTGGCCTTGGACTTCGAGGAGCGGCGCTTGCGAGTGGAGCTCACCGGGGGCGGGAGTGGCGACGGGGCAAGATAAACGGCGGGTACAGGGTACGGGACGCAAGCCGCTGTGCCTGCCTCGTGGCACCCCGCCTAGGGGCCCCGCCTCGGTGCCGAGGCGGAAAGCATGGGTTCCGGGTTCCGGGACGTAAGCCGATTCGCTCACCTCGCGCACGCCCCCTCGGTGCTGGGACGAAGAAGGAGCCTCGGGTTTCGGGACCCAAACCGTTCTGCCCGCCTCGGTGCCGAGGCGGAGGGAGTTAGGCTGTGGTCCGATCCATCCGACGCGCGGCACTCCGGCTGTCCCACTGGCTATGTTTTCCAGGCCGCTCGTCTCCTCCACCCCTCATGCCGCACACGTACCACCATCGCGTCCGCTATCGCGAGTGCGACCCGATGGGCGTCGCCTACCACACGCACGTCCTCGACTGGTTCGAGGCCGCTCGCACCGAGGCGCTCCGGGAGCGTGGCGTCGCGTACAAGGACATCGAGGCCAGCGGCATCATCATGCCCGTCGTGGACGTGGCGGTTCGCTACTACCGGCCCGTGCACTACGACGACGTGATCGTCGTGGAGACAACCTTCCCGGACGCGCCCAGCGCGCGGATCCCCATCACGTACGAGGTCTTCCGCGAGGGCACCGAACGGGCGGTCATCACCGGACGCGTGACCCTCGCCATCGTGGACCGCGAGCGCGGGCGTCCGACGGCGGCACCCGAGATGCTGCTGGCGGCCTTCTCGGACATCGGCTCGGATTGATCGCACGACTGCACCGGCCGATACGTTGGCCGAGGGTCTTCCCAACCCCGCACCGAGGCGGCGCGCCTCGGAAACTCCGCCAACCGGGCCGTACCTTCTGCCGTCTCGCGACGACTGCCCTCATGCTTCGCGTTGCCTCTTTCGCTGCTCTGATCGGTCTGATGACTGCACCGGTCGTCGCGCAAGACCGCGCTGCAACGGAGCGGCGCCTCGGTGATCTCCGCGCCCAGATCGCTGGAGTCGAGCGAGAAGTCAGCCGGACGCGGGGCGTAGAATCCGAGGCGCTGCGAGCCGTGGAGCAACTGGGAACAGAGCTTCAACTCCGGCAAGAGTTGGTGTCGGGCTACCGGGACGAGGTGGCCGAGCGTCGGCGGGAAACGCAAGCGCTTCAGCGGTCCATCGAACGTCTGGAGGGCGAGATCGACGGTGCCCGCGAGGCGTACCGCGATCGCGCGCGCCACGCCTACATGCACGGGCGCCGCAGCACGCTTGCCCTGCTGCTCTCCTCCGGGTCCATCAACCAGATGCTGACCCGCGCCCGATACCTCCAACGCTTCGCGGGACAACGCCGCCGACAGGTAGAACGCATCGCGGACAAAACCCAGCAGATGCGCGAGCGCGAGCGCTCGGTCGTGACCTCACTGGAGGACACGCAGCGGCTTCTCTCGGAGAGCCAACGCGAGCAGCGCGACCTCGATACCCGGCGCCGGGAGCACGAGTCCCTCGTCGCCTCCGCCCGCTCCCGCCGAGGCGATCTGGAACGTCAGCTTCGCCAGCAACGCGCCGACGCGTCGGCCCTGACGCAACTCGTCGCCGACCTCCAGGCGGAAGAAACCCGGCGCGAAGAAGAACGACGGCGTCAGGAAGAAGCCGCGCGGCAGCGGGCCGCCGAGGAGGCCGCTCGACAGGCCGAGGCGGAACGCATCGCGGAGGCCGAGCGCCGAGCCGAGGAACTCTCGCGGCGAGCCATGACCGAGGACGAGCGCAGGACCCGTCCGGAGCCTCGCGGCAACACCGTCTCCGTTCCCGCCCCTCCCGAACCCGAGACCGTGGCTCCCCCAGCGCCGGAACCAGAGGTGGCCGCCCCCCCACTGGAGGACCGTTCGGTCTCCCTGACGGGATCGTTCGAGCGCAACCGGGGAAGCCTCCCCTGGCCATCCGACGGGACCATCACGAACGAGTTCGGTCGCCGCACCGACGACTACGGCACCACGATCACAGCCGTCGGCATTGACATCGCGACACAAGCCGGGGCTCCAGCGCGGGCGGTCTTCGAAGGCACCGTCGAACGCGTCGCAACGATGGCGACGTACGGCACCTACGTGATGGTCTCGCACGGGGGCTACACCACCATCTACGGCAACCTCTCACAGGTGGTGGTTCAGGGCGGACAGACCGTCCGAGCGGGTCAGGTCATCGGCCGGGCCGGGACGGCAGAAGACCGGCGAGGCGCCGGGCTGTTCTTCGCCGTCTTCAAAGGTGACGGGACGCCGCTCAATCCGCGTCGCTGGCTGCGCTGATCGCTCCCGCCTCGGTACCGAGGCGGTTTGCGCCGATGGCAATCAGCGCGAGATCGCAGGCTTACTGGTCGGCACCGAGGCCGGAGACGGCTGCGGAGCCACGGGGGTCGTCGCGCCGATCGTGAAGGTCGTGATCCGGGCCGTCTGATCGAAGGCGATGAGCCCCCTAAACGTCTGGGTCTGTCCCTGGACGACCGTCGTGACCGAGTAGCCGGTGGGACTGGCACCCGAGAAATGGTCCACGTCCACGGTGTACGTCCCTTGAGGCGCACCTCCGGTAGGCCAGAAGATGTTCTCCGGCCCGAATCCATCCCGGTCGTCCACATCCAGCTGCCCGCCACTCTCCGAGGTGCGGTTGAAGTAGGCAATCAACTCTCCAGACGGATCGGTCACCCACAGATCGATGTCCGCCGTCGTGTCCCACGTGAGCGAGACCTGTACATCTCCCCCGCCGTTTTCGAGAATCGCCTCGGCCTGTCGGATCAGTTCATCCCGTTGCGCCTCGGTCACACGCCCGTCCGAAAACGCTGCCTGAATGGCCTGAAGCGCCAACTGAATGCATGCGACTGGGTCGCGTCCCGCACATTGGACCACGTTGACCCGGGCAGAGATCTGATTGAACGCCTCGTTCGTGCCCTGGAGAACCGGGCCTTCTTCCTCTCGCCGAGACTGGGCCGTCGCGAGGACGCCAACGACCGAACTGACGCATCCAAACGCGACCGCACCGAGCGTGGGAGCCGCTACACCGAGCGTGGCAAAGGCACCACCGACCGACAGGGCGACCGTCACCGTACACGACGCAATCCCAATCGCTAGACCCGCAGCATTGGCCGCTCCCGCGATGTCCGTCTTCGACGTTGTGGCCTCGCCACGCGGCACCGGGAGAGACGTACCGAACGGTGTCTCGAACTCCACATCCCGAGCAACGTGGAGATCCCCGTCTGGGGTGATCATGACCACATCCGCGAGATCGGCGCGCACGTTCCGGAACTCGAAGACGTACCCATCAAGGACCATCCTCCTCGGTATGCCGTCGCCATTCGACGAGACGACGATCTGTTCATCGTCGGGGCCGTAGAGGGCCGCCCCGGTGACCTCTCCCGTCGCGGGATCAGCCGACACGCCCAACAGTTCTCCATCACGATGGACAGCGACATAGGGCGTGGACGCGTCATCGGTTGACGCCCACGACAGGCCCTCGAACCCCTCGGACTCCTCCTCTGTGGACAGCAGGTCGCACCCCGGGAGGATCAGAAGAACGAGAGCACACGCAAAGAGAACGACTCGGGACGTGAGAGGGCCAGGAAGAGTTGGCATGAGGGCGCGACAGACGTGGAGGGACCCGTGACGCCCAATGGTAACCCACGAGCCGGAATCGCACGCCGCAGAGAAACCGTCCCGCTCCCTCCACGCGATCAGCGCCCCCGCCTCGGTACCGAGGCGGAGAGAGCCTTCGGATCAGAGCGCACTCACGGGCTTGTCTGCAGGGGGCGGCTGCGGGGCCGGAACCGGCTGGGGGGCCGGGGTCACCGGCGCCAACTCAACCACTGTGAAAGTGGTCACCCGGTCGGTTTCGTCGGACGCGACGTCACCTGTGAAGGTCCGCGTCACGCCCTGCACCACCGTCGTCACGGAGTAGTTCGTTGGGCTCGCACCGGACCAGTGGTCCACATCTACCGCGTACGTGCCTCCGGGGGCCCCGCCAATCGGCCAGAAGATGTTCTCCGGCCCGAATCCATTCCGATCGTCCACGTCCAACTGCCCACCACTCGCCGAGGTGCGGTTGCCGAAGTAGATCCGCTCTCCCGACGGATCGGTCACCCACAGGTCGATGTCCGCCGTCGTGTCCCACGTGAGCGAGACCTGCACAGCTCCCCCGCCGTTTTCGAGGATCGCCTCCACCTGCCGAATCAGCTCCGTGCGCTGCTGTTCGGTGATGCGCCCCTCTCCGAACGCCGCCTGGATGGCTTGCAGTGCCAGTTGGATGCACCCCAGCGGGCTTCGCCCGACGCAGTCGATAAAGTTCGTCCGGGCCGAGATTTGATTGAACGCGTCGTCCGTGTCCTGGAGGACGGTGCCGTTTTGTCCGTGCTGACGCTGATACTCGGCGATGACCCCCACGACCGCGCTTCCGCAGCCAAAGACCACGCCGGCTGCAAACGGCGCGGCCACTCCCAGGGAGAAGAAGGCACCACCGAAGGATAGGGTGGCCGAGACGGTGCAGGTCGCGATCCCGATGCCGAGACCTGCAAAACTCGCGGCCCGTGCGGGGTCCGTCTGCGCCTTCGCGCTTCGTGGCGAGAGCGGCACCGACTCGCCAAAGGGCGTGGTGAAGGCCACCCCGCGCGCCACGTGCAAGTCGCCCTCAGGCGTGATCATCGCGACGTCCGCCTGCCCATCGGCCACGTTCCGGAACTCCACGATGTACCCCTCAAAGACCAGGCGTTGCGGCATCCCGGTGTCGTCCATGCGGACCACGATCTGCTCGTCGTCCGGACCGTACAGCACCGCTCCTGTGAGCTCTCCGGTGTCGGGATCCGCGGAGACGCCCAACATCTCTCCGTCCGCGTGAACCGCGACGTAGGGCGCAGACGCATCGTCCGTTGAGGCCCACGACAATCCATTGTACCCGTCGTCTGCTGGGTCTTCCTCAGCGGGCAGAAGGTCGCAGCCCGGTAGAGCCAGCAGGATCAGCGTGCCGACGACGAACAGGGCACTCGTGGACGAGAATCGAGGAGGTAGGCGTAGCATGGGACACCGAGGCGGGAGATCCCGAAAGCACGGTCACACGAGGCCCTCGGACCATCACGAGAACTCGTACCTGCGGAGACCAAGGGGCAGCCCCTCGCGTCAGGATCCGCCTCGGTGCACTGTGCGCGGACCGAGGCGGTCAGGTAGCCCTCGCGACCTGCCGCTGTGCTAGGCCGTGTGGACATTCACCCAGATCGGCTCTCACAGCCCGGATTCCACCCTCGCTGCGTTGCGCTCGTCACCCGGGGCTACGGCCCCGCGCTCCTCACACGCCTTGCGAGATCGAAATCCTGTCTCATGCGAGCCTGACCTCGCAAATGTCCACACGACCTAGAAGTTGGAAAACAGAAGGCCGTCCGATGCGCAGTACGCGACCTGCCGGTCCTCGTCCTCCAAGCCACTCGGGCGGCTCGTGGTACGCACCGCAACGGCCCGTTCGGCAAGCAGATCGTCGGAGCGGTCATCCACGAGCACGCGGACGTTGACCAACTCTCCGTCCAAGACGCGGAGATTCCCGAACGCCTGACGCTGAGGCGGGACTCGGACTTCAACCGACACGTCATCGTAGGTGACGAGGAACGCGAGATCGAGCGGCGGGCCGCAGCCTTCGTCCCCGGTGTCGTTTCGATAGACGACGAACGTCGTGAGCCGCTCCTCTGCGTCAAGGATGCTGGAGTCGATCCCAATCTCTTGGCACGAGGTCAGGCCGGTAGCTAGAATGGCCAGAAGAACGACCCAGGTAGAAAACCGCAACGTCATCGAGTTGGGGGCGATGGAAGGGGGTTCTGAGGCTAGGCGCTCAGAACGGTCGAGGCCCTCACGAAAACTCGTGGTTCCCACTCTCCCGACTCGATGGGCGTGATCCCGTCGTTGCTCCATCCGATGCACCGAGGCGGAGAACCGATCGCTGACCACGGACGGCGGATCGATCCTCGTTCGGCGCCCCGATCAGACGATGCGCTCGCGGAGGGCTTTCGCCACCGCCCCGCCTCGGGAACGGACGTGAAGTTTGTCGTACACCTTGCGGATGTGCGCGTCCACAGTGTGGTAGCTGATGTCGAGGCGGTCTGCGGTTTCCTTCATCGTGAGGCCCTCCACGAGCAGCACCAGCACGTCCTTTTCGCGCGGGGTGAGCCCGTAGTCGACACCAGGCGAGGCGAGACGGGCGAACATCCCGAGCACCTTCCCAGCGATGTAGCCGTTGATGGGCGCCGCGCCGTCTCGCACCTGCCGAACGGCCTCCACCACCTGTTCGGGCGATGTCGGCTTGAGGAGGTAGCCCGACGCCCCGGCGCAAATGGCCTGCACCACCTTGTCGTCCTCTTCGTGGACGGTCAGCATGACGATGCGAGCCGACGGGGCCGTCTCGCGAATCACACGCGCCCCTTCGATCCCGCTCATGCCGGGCAGACCGATGTCCGTCAGGACGATGTCCGGGACGTGCCCCGCCTCCAGAGCCTCAATCGCCGCCTCGGCCGAATCCACCGACACCGGGCACGACAGCTCGTCCGCTGAGTCGAGGACCGCCTCCAGCCCCTCGCGCAGCAGCGCGTGGTCTTCGATGAGCCACACAGAGGTCGGAGCGTTCACAGCACAGGGGGTGGTCTACGATAGACCCCAGGCCGTGGACCGTCCATCCCGAGTTCTCGCCATCGGGATCTCCACCACGAGCCTCGTTCCCTCTCCGGGCGACGACGTGACCGAGAGCGACCCACCCATCCGCTCGGCTCGCTGGCGCATGCTGCGAAGGCCATGCCCGCGACTCCCGGCCCCCAATGGATCGAAGCCCCGGCCGTCATCCTCGACGGAGAGCAGGATCGAGCCGTTCTCCCGGCCCAACACCACCTGTACCTGACCCGCCTCGGCGTGCCGGACGACGTTGTGGAGCGCCTCCTTGTAAAGAAGGAGCAGGTCGTGGCGGATCGGCATCGGGACCGCTCGCTGTTCATCCGGTAGCTCGACGCGGAGGCTGTGCTGATGGCGCGCGAGAAGCTGCCGCGCGACGGCCCGCATGCGCCGGACCAGCGCCTCCAGCGTGTCGTGCTCGGGGTTGATGGTCCACACGATGTCGCGGAGGGACTCCACCATGCCGCTGGCCGTGTCTCGGATCTCACCGAGGCGGGTACGCGCAGCATCTTCCGGTACTTGATGTCGGAGGAGATCGGCCGCCAGCGCGATCCCGCTCAGGTCGCCCGCGAGGTCGTCGTGGAGGTCGCCCGCGATGCGGAGCCGAAGCCGCTCCAACGCGAGGAGCCGCTGCACGCGAGCCCGATACACCGCCGTCAGCGCCCCCAGCACCGCGAGAGCCACCAGCCACTTGAACCAGGCAGTTTGCCACACCGCAGGTTCTACGACGACCGGAAGCGAGAACCCCTCGTCGTTCCACACCCCATCGGCGTTGGCCGCGACCACCTGGAAGGTGTAGCGCCCGGGGGGCAGATTCGTGTACCGGGCGCGCCGCTGCGTCCCGGACTCGACCCAGTCCTCGTCGAAGCCCTCCAGCCGGTACCGGTATCGCTGCCGGTCTGGCGCCACGAAGCCCAGCGCCGCAAACGTCAACGAGACCGTGCTGACCCCCGGCGGCAGGGTCAGCGTCTCCACCGCGCGAGGATCGATCTCCGTTTGTCCCTCGCGTGAGGCCATCGAAATGCGCGTCAGGGCCACAGGAGACCGGCTGGAGTCCTGGCGGATCTCAGCCGGATCGAACGAGAGGAGTCCATTGGCACCCCCGAGCCAGACCCGGCCGTCCGGGTCGATCCACCGAGCGTGCCGATTGAACTCGAGCACCCCGATCCCATCGCTCAGTTCGTACGTCGTGAACGACTCGGCAGCGGGATCGAGGCGGGCGAGGCCCCGGTTGGTCCCGAGCCAGTGCTGCCCCTGGGTATCGGGCTGCACGAGGTACACGACCGAGCCGGGGAGCCCCTGCGCCGTCGTGAACTGCGTAAACCGTCGGGCGCTTGGCTCGTAGCGGAACAGACCCGCTCCCGAGGCGACCCACAGGAGGCCCTCGGGGTCGAGATGGAGATCGTACGTCGTCTCACTCGTCTGGGGCACCCCGAGAGCACTCACGGGCGTGTGTTCCGAGAATCGCCCGGTGGAGAGATCGAGGCGGTTCACAATTCCCCCCTGGAGCCCAATCCACAGGGACGCGTCGTCTGCGACCAGGGAATTGATGCCCGATCCCGATGTCCCGCTGCTTCCACCGGTGGTTGGATAGACCGTCGTGCGAGCCGCATCGAGGGAGAGAAGCTCTCGGAAGCTTCCGAGCCACAGCCGCCCCTCTGCGTCCTCTTCCAGGACGGTGATCTGTCTCGGGATGCCGTCATCCGTCGGAAAGGACCGCAGGCGGTGCTGCCCCGAGGCGGGATCCACCTCCACGAGTCCCCGATCTGTGCCCGCCCACAGCGATCCGTCTTTCCGGACCATCAGGTCCCAGATCACCGTACCGAGGCGAGGCGACCAAGAGGGCTCCGTTGTCAACATCCCCGTGGCCTCGTCGAGGCGGCTGAG
>JBCCPW010000097.1:0-9419 GCA_039024735.1 Bacteroidota bacterium | reverse complement strand
TGTGGAGGTGCTCATCGAGGGGCACTCCGGCGTGATGGTCGGCATCGTCAACGGCGATGTGAAGCTGACGCCGGTGCGGAACGTGTGGAGCCGCAAGAAGGACGTGGACTACGATCTGCTCCACCTGACGGAGATCCTGAGCTAGAGCGGCGATACGTGACGCGTGAGGGAAATCACTGCAGCGTCACGCGTCACTTGTCAGCGATGGCGCAGGACTGCCCGTCGGGTACGCTGTGTCGGACACCAGCCTTCCGCCTCCCCCCGCCTCGGTACCGAGGCGGGACCGGGCAGTCAGACGGCGACGGGGGTGCCGCCCGCCTCCACGGACTGCAGCGCGGCCTCCAGCACCCGGACCACCGCGAGGCCGTCGGCTCCGCCGGTGCGGGGCGCCCGGTCCTCGCGGACGCACGCGACGAACTCCCGAATCATCCGCCGCAGCGGCTCGCGCCGATCCACGAGCGGCATCCACACATCACCCGTGCGGACGCGAAGCGCATCGGCGTAGGGCACGTGCGCCTCGGCGTCGGCGGTGTCGCGGGTGTGGACGCGGACGGGCTCCGTGCCGTTGAGGTCGTCCACCGAGGCGGTCGCCTCGGTGCCGACGACGGTTGTGCGGCGAATCTTCTGGGGCTCGATCCGTGACACGCGCAGATGCGCCGTCTCGCCGCCCGCGAACGTCACGGTCATCGAGACGATGTCCCAAGGCCCGTCGCGGAAGGCGGCGGCGGTGGCAGAGACCGTCACAGGAACGCTCGGGACGATGGCGAGCGCGAACGCGAGATCGTGCGGCGCGAGGCGGTTCAAGGCGTCAAAGCCGACCGGCCCGAGCCCGGCGCGGACGCTGGACACGTAGCGGATGGCGCCCAGCGCGCCCTCTCGCGCCAGTGCCTCCACACGTCGGTACGCCGGGTGGTAGCGGAGCACGTGCCCGACCATTACCTGCCGCCCGCCCGCCTCGGCTCGCGCGATGACCTGCGCGGCCTCTCCCGAGGTGGGGGCCAGCGTGCGCCAGACGAGGACGTGCTTGCCCGCGTCGAGGGCCGCCTCGGCGCGCTCCGCGCGTGGGGCCGAAGCGACGATCACGGCCTCCACCGACGGGTCGGCGAGCACCGAGGCCTCGTCTTGCGTGAGGCGAGCACGCGGCACCTGGCGCCCGGCCGCATCGAGGGCGTCGCCGTTGGGATCGCACACCGCCACCATCTCGGCGCCCGGAAGCGAGGCGGCGTTGCGGAGCAGGGCCTCGCCCCAGTACCCCGTGCCGATCTGCGCGAGCCGAACCGGCTCGGTGTAGGCAAACGACGACATCGGCGCACGGGGAAGAGGGCGCCCCGAAGCTACGCCGCACCGTCGGTTTGCTCGTCACGGCCTCTCTCGGTGGCCTCGCGCTCCAGCGTCCGCGTCTCGTCGATGATGCGCTCGAAGAGGCGACGCACGACGGTCTCGGGCAACGGCCCCTCCACGCGGGACACGTTGGCGAGCACCTCTTCCTCGCGGCGCGGCGCGTACACCGGCACGTCCACCTGCCGCTTGATCTCACCGATGGCGTGCGCGCACCGCATCCGCTCGTTCAGGAGCGCGCTCACGGCCCGGTCCAGCGCATCGATGCGGTCGCGCCAGGGACCGAGCGCGGCGGCGTCCGGCGCGATGGGAGGGTCCGCCTCGGTGAGGGTGCGGCGGAGGGCGTCGAGGTGGGGGAGGGCAGAGGACACAGCGCGAAGATCCATCGCGCGAGCGTCCGTTGCCAGTGGGGCGGGAGCCTCGCGACCCGTTCCGCGTTCGGCTCGCATGTCCAGTCCCAGCTATCGGCTCGTCGGCAAGCGCGTCCGGGTCCACCTCTACACGCGCGAAGGGCTCCTCCTCGGCGCGATCTCCGGCCGCGTGGCCGATGCCGCCGCCGACGTGCCCGTCGGCACCGACGCCGCCGGAAAGGAGATCCGCAAGGACCTCGTCTACGTCGTCGACATCGAGCCGCTCCAGGGGCCGGACGGCGAGTCCGTCCCGTATACCAACTCGGCGGGGACCGAAAACGAGGGCTGGTTCGCCGTGCAGGACGTGACGCTCGCCGAGGACGGTCCGCCGCTGATGGCCAACTAGCCCTGCCCGCCTCGGCACCGAGGCGGACCCGTCCCGCGCGCGATCTTCCGCCCCGCTCCGACCGTTCCTCTCCGTGACCGACCCCCGCCTCGTGTTCATGGGCACGCCGGACTTCGCCGTGCCCTCCCTCGACGCCCTCGTGGACGCGGGCCTCGCGCCCGTCGCCGTCGTCACCGTGCCGGACAAGCCCGCCGGGCGGGGGCGGACCCTCCGCGAGAGCGCGATCAAGCAGGCGGCGGTCCGCCACGGACTGCCCGTCCTCCAGCCCGAGAGCCTGCGCGACCCCGATTTCCAGCGAGACCTCGCGGCGCTGGCGCCCGACATCCTCGCCGTCGTCGCGTTCCGCATCCTCCCGCGCGAGGTCTACGAGACCGCCCGCCTCGGTGCGTTCAACCTCCACGGGTCGCTGCTGCCCGCGTACCGAGGGGCCGCGCCCATCAACCGCGCGCTGATGGACGGCGCGACCGAGACGGGCGTGACGACGTTTTTTCTCAAGGCCACCGTGGACACGGGCGACGTGATCCTGCGCGAGCGCATCGCCGTCGGGCCCGACGAGACGGCGGGCGAAGTCCACGACCGACTCGCCGAGGTGGGCGCTGCCGCCGTGGTAGAGACCGTGCGGCGCATCGCGAGCGGCACCGCCGAGGCGCTCCCCCAGGACGACGCCCTCGCGAGCCCCGCCCCCAAGATCTTCCGCGAGCACGCCGTGATCGACTGGCACCGCCCGGCGCGTGCCGTCCACGATCACGTCCGTGCGCTCTCGCCGTACCCCGGCGCGTGGACCGCCTGGAACGGAGAGACGCTCAAGATCCTCCGCACCGCCGTCGTGGAGGAATCCGCCCGCCTCGGTGCGTCCGGTACGGTCACCGAGGCGGAGGGGCGCCTCGTCGTCGCGTGTGCCGAGGGCGCCCTGGAGGTGCTGGAGGCCCAGCGGCAGGGCAAGCGCCGGATGGCCGTCGGCGATTTTCTCCGCGGCGCCGACGTGCAGCCAGGCACGATCCTCGGCTCGCGAGACGTGTAGGGACGGCTACCTTCGCGCCATGACCGCTCCTCAGACACCGCCCCCGCCCCCCGACGCCTCCCGCCTCGGTGCCGAGGCGGAGACGCCCGCCCCTCCTGCCGCGCCCGGACCGCCGAATCTCGACGCCCTCGCCGAGCGCGTCCGCGCCTCCAGCGCGTGGGTCCAGCCGCTGGTTCAGGAAGTCGGCCGCGTGGTGGTGGGGCAGGGCGCGATGGTGGAGCGGTTGCTGATCGGGCTGCTGACCGGCGGCCACGTCCTGCTCGAAGGCGTCCCCGGCCTCGCCAAGACACTCACCATCTCGACGCTCGCGAAGGCCGTCCAGGCGGACTTCCAGCGCATCCAGTTCACGCCGGACCTCCTCCCGGCGGATCTCGTCGGGACGCTCGTCTACCACCAGGGCGATGGCTCCTTCCGGGTCAAGAAAGGACCGGTGTTCGCCAACTTCGTCCTCGCGGACGAGGTCAACCGCGCACCCGCGAAGGTGCAGAGCGCGCTCCTGGAGGCGATGCAGGAGCGGCAGGTCACCATCGGCGAGCAGACCTACGCGCTGCCCCGCCCGTTCCTCGTCCTCGCGACGCAGAACCCCATCGAGCAGGAGGGCACGTACCCGCTGCCGGAGGCGCAGGTGGACCGCTTCATGCTCAAGACGGTCGTCGGTTATCCCTCGCGAGAGGAAGAACTCCAGATCCTCCGTCGGATGGCGCGGACCGCCGAGGCGCCCGAGACGCGTGTCGTCGTGCGGCCCGACCAGATCCTCGCCGCGCGCGACGTGATCGATGGTCTCTGGATGGATCCGAGCGTGGAGGAGTACATCGTGGATCTCGTGCTGGCGACCCGCGAGCCCAGCCGCTACGGCGTGCCCGGGACGGACGGCCTCGTGGCCCACGGTGCGAGCCCGCGCGCCACGCTTTCTCTCGCACTCGGCGCCCGCGCCGCCGCCTTCCTCGACGGTCGCCCGTACGTCACGCCCGACGATGTCCGATCGGTCGCGCTCGATGTGCTCCGTCACCGCGTGGGCGTCACCTACGAGGCCGAGGCGGAGGAGATCACCTCGGACCAGATCGTCCAACGGGTGCTCGCGAAGGTCCAGGTGCCCTGACCGGAGTCCGCCTCGGCCCTACAGGTCTTCAACGTTCTAGTTTCTTCCTTCCATTGGTGTCATCCTGAACCCATTCGGCCTTGCTCAGGACAAGCTCCGTGAAGGATCTCAACGCCGACGTTTTACATCGTTGGAACCAGCGGCTCAGGGCACAAGGCCCGAGTCGAGGCCCTTCGCCTTCGCTCAGGGGCTGTTTGGGTTTTCCCCTCCCTGGAGGGAGGTGGCCGCGAAGCGGTCGGAGGGTGTCTCCCGGGCTTCTCTTCGAGCCGTACACCCCCACCCCGCTGCGCGGGGAGCCCCCTCAAGGGGGCACGGCCGTTTTACCGCTTCCCAAACAGCCTCTCAGGGATGACACGTTTGGGAGTCTGAGTGTTCGCCCGTAGCAGCCCCGCCTCGGTACCGCGGCGGACCCCACAACCGCCATTGCCCCATGCGCCAGCCGACGCCCTACCGCAAGGAGTCCATCACCGTCGCCTACCTCGTGGAGCGGCTGCGCGAGCGGGTGGGCATCGCGCTGGAAGCCCTCGATGAGGCCGACACCGAGGAGCGGCTCGTCACCGAGCCCAACATCCACCGGCCCGGGCTCGCGCTGGCCGGCTACACCGAGCTGTTCACGCACCACCGCGTCCAGGTGCTGGGCAACACGGAGTGCCGCTACCTCGCGTGGCTCGGCGAGGAGAAACAGCGCGAGGCGTTCGCGCGGCTGATCGCCTTCGACCTCCCGTGCATCGTGCTGACGGCTGGGAATACCCTCCCGGAAGCGCTCCGCCAGATGGCCGCCGAGGCGGACGTGCCGCTCTTCCGAACGGAGACGCCGACGGTCCCGTTCATCTCGCAGCTCCGCGACTTCCTCGAAGACCAGTTCGCGGAGCAACTCACACTCCACGGCTCCCTCGTGGACGTGTACGGGATCGGGATGCTGCTGACGGGCCCGGCGGGGATCGGGAAATCGGAAGTCGCGCTGGACCTCGTGGAGCGCGGGCACCGGCTCGTGGCAGACGATGTGGTCATCGCCTCGCACAAAGGCGCCGACGTGCTGATGGGCTCCGGGACGGACCTCGCGAAGCACTTCATGGAGATCCGGGGCCTCGGCATTGTGGATGTCCGCGCGATGTTCGGCGTCCGCGCGATCCGGTACCAGAAGCGAATCGAGATCATCGTGCGGATCCATCCCTGGGACGAGGCCGAGGAGTACACCCGGATCGGGATGGTAGACGAGACCGACTCCATCCTGGGCGTGGAGCTTCCGGTGGTCAAGCTGCCCATCGTGCCGGGCAAGAACATCACCGTCATCTGCGAGGTCATCGCGATGAACCACCTGCTGCGGCACTACGGCTACGACCCTGCGGAGGTGTTCCAGCGGCGCCTCCAGGAGCAGATCGAGAAGCGCCGAGGCGGGGCGAAGCCGAGGCGCGGCATCGAGTGGTTCGAGCACGACACGGAGTGAGGCCGCCTCGGTGACTGGAGGCCTGGTCCGTCCGGTCCGCCTCGGTGGAGCCACGAACCTCCCGAGGCGGGGGCGTGTCCCCTGGCAGCGCCGCGCTGCGTGTCCAGGGGTGTGTTCACACTCCCCTGCACCATGCGCCTCCTCTTCTGCACCCTCCTGCTCGCCCTCGGCACCGACGCCCTCGCGCAGCACAACGCCCGCTACACCCCCACAGGCCGCGTCTCCACGACCGAAGTCTCCGGCGCGTCGGATGCCTACCGCATCGGGATGATCCGCAACTTCGGGGCGGACTTCCTCCACGGCCTGACCCTCTTCGAGGGCAGCGGCGGCGTGTGCTCGGCGGAGGCCACCGGCTGGGCCGCCCGTCGCGGCTTCTTCCCGACGACCAACTGGCGCTTCACGGATCGCTTCGAGCACCTCACCGAGACCCTCGGCCGTGGCGCGATGACAGCCACGCGGACAGTCGTGGACTGCCGGGGCAATCGGCAGGTCGGCGATGCCGTTGAGGCGGACTTCCCGCGAGCCCCACGCTCCGGCCCCGCAGGCCCGATCCGCCTTCGCGGTCACAACGGCACCACGGCCATCAGCGGCGTCCGCGTCTGCACCGACGGCTCCGAGGACGGGGGCATCCGGGGGGTGACGCTCGCCCTGAGCACGATCAACGAGGGCGGCAACGGCCAGGTGGAGCGGAGCGGCCAGGAGACGATCCGTCTGCGCGGCTGCTCCGACTGGCAGCGGATGCGGTCCTGCCGGAGGGGACAGGTCGCGACGGGCATGGACCTGCACTATGCCTCCGTGGAGGGGCAGAGGGCGGACGTGCTCACGGGCATCGCACTGCGCTGCCAACGCGTTCAGATTACTCCCATCGGATAGCGTGTCCGCCCCGCCTCGGTCCGCTCCTCGAGTGCAGCGGGACCGAGGCGGGCGCATCCCCTGCGCCGCACGCTCGTAGCCTCCGGGATGGCCTACGATGTCCGGCGCTACCCCTCGCGCGCGCCCCTCAGTCTCGAACTCGTCGCCGCGTTCTCGCGAGACCTCCTCAACGGGATGCGCCGCATGGACGCGGTCGGCGGGGATGCCGTGGTCTCGGGGCGTGGGGCGGCGAGCGTGCTCCACGTCCGCCATCCCGATCTCGTCCGCGCCCTCCTGATCGACAACAATGCCGACGTGACGAAGGCACGCGGGATGCGGATCCTGTCGATGCTCGTCGGCAACGGGCTGCTCTCCAGCGAGGTCCCGACGCACACGCGGCAGCGCAAGCTGGTTCTGCCCGCCTTTCACCGCCGTCGCCTCCAGGTCTACGGTGAGGTCATGGTCCGGCGCAGCCGTGCTCTCGCGGAGTCCTGGCGCGAGGGCACCCCGGTGGACGTCACCGAGGCGATGAACCGTCTCGCACTCGGGATCGCGGCCGAGACGCTTTTCGGGGCGGACGTGGACGCCGACGCCGCGCGCATCGGCCACGCGCTGGACGAGGCCATGGCAGCCTTCGACCGGGCGCAGTTCCCCCTCGCCGACAAGCTCATGCACCTGCCGCTGCCCAACGTGCGGCGGGGAAAGCGTGCCCGCGCCACCGTGGACAACGTGGTCTACCGGTTCATCCACGAGCGCCGCGCCTCCCCGACCAACCGCGACGATCTGCTCCAGATGCTCCTCGACGCGCAAGACGAGGACACGGGCCTCGCGATGACCGACGACGAGGTACGCGATGAGGCCGTGACGCTGCTCATGGCCGGGCACGAGACGACGGCCAACGCGCTCGTCTGGACGTGGGCGCTCCTCGCCGAGCACCCCGACGTGTCCGCCCGCCTCGGTGCCGAGGTGGACGCCCTCGGCCGCGACCCGACGTTCGACGACCTGCGCGATGGCCTCCCGTTCACGCGGAAGGTCCTCGCGGAGTCCATGCGGCTTCGTCCACCGGCGTGGGTCTTCAGCCGCGAGGCCGCCCGCGACTTCCGCCTCGGTGACGAGGTCCCTGTCGCGAAGGGCACGATGATCCTCATCGCTCCGTACTTCCTCCACCGAGACGGGCGGTTCTGGGCAGACCCCGAGCGCTTCGACCCCGATCGGTTCACCCGAGAGGCGACGGCGGCGCGGCACAAGTTCGCCTACCTCCCCTTCTCAACCGGACGCCGGGGCTGCATCGGTGAGCAGTTCGCGTGGGCCGAGGGCGTGCTCGCACTCGCCACCATCGCGCGGCGCTGGCAGCTTCGTCCGGTGGGTCCCCTGCCGAGGCCGCACGGATCGGTCACACTCCGTCCCGCCGGGTCGCTGCGCATGGACCCCCTCCGGCGCGTGCGCGACACAATTCCTGTGGGGGTGTGACACAGGGGTGACGCCGCAACGTGCGACTCTTCGCGTAGCCCCCGCCCATTCATGCTCGACGCAACCGGACTCCGCCCCGACACCACCGCCGCCGCTGACTTCGTGCTGGACGTGCTCGCGCGATCTGCTCAGGCGCCCTTCGGGACCCTCCGCTGGCCCGAGATCAACCGTCTCGCGGCCCGGTGGCTCCAGCCGTCGGATGATGGCTCGGACACCACACGCGTCGGCCATGCGCTCGTGCTGGAAATGGCCGCGGAGGGGCTCGTGGAAGCCGAGACGACCGTCGCCGCCGACGGGACCGAGATGGTAGCCCGCGTGGTCCACCCGCGCTACTTCGGCGTGGAGGCCGCGCGTCGGCTGGCGGCGTAGCGCTCCGCTCGTCCGCCTCGGTGCCGAGGTTAGCGCACCGAGGCGGGGACCGTCAGCGGTCGCTGTCGTCTGTTTCGTCCAGAATCGTCGCGTCGGAGACGTTGGGGTCCAGTTCCTTGCGGAACGCGTCCTCCGCATCGGCGGCGATGGCCGCGGCGCGGTCCAGCGCGCGATCCAGGGTCTGGGCCGCCAGACGGACGGCCCCGCCACTGAGCATCCCGAGGCGGGTCAGCGCCCCGGCCTGCTCGAACCGTTCCAGCCAGTCGTCCCGGTCGCTCACGCGTCGTCGTCGGTCTTCTTGCGCCCGGCGGTCTTGCCGGTGCTCTTCTTCGTGCCCGTGGTCTTGCGGCGCGAGGTGGTCTTCTTCGCCGAGGCGGTCTTGGTCGTGCCGCTGGCTTTTGCAGCGGGCTTCTTGGCGGTCGCCTTCTTCGAGGCGGGGCTCGGTGCCTCGGCGTCCTCGTGATGCGTGCGGAAGAAGGTCTCGGGGTCGAAGTCCGTCAGGATGTCGGCCAGATGCTGGCCGGTCTCGCGGATCGCTTGGCCGATGGTCTGGAACGTGGCCTCGATCACGAAGGCCGTCTTCTCGGGAGTGGGGAGGTCCGCGAACGCGTCGCGGGCTTTCGATTTGGGATCGGTCGCCATGGAATCGGAGGCTGGAGCCTCGGGGAAGTTCTCGCGTTCTGACGGACCCTCTGATCCCGAGTTTCACCCGTGCCCGACGCACCCCCCGCCGACTCCCCTCCCGAGGTCTTTGGCCTCGTGACCCGCTCCACGGGGAGCTGGTACGACGTGCGGACGGATGATGGAGAGGACGTGCGGGCTCGCATCCGGGGCAAGTTCCGCCTCGAGGCCGAGGAGATCGACGAGACGAACCCCCTCGCCGTCGGCGACCGCATCACGCTCCAGATGCTGGATGACGGGACGGGCCTCGTGACGGCCATCGCGCCGCGCGACAACCAACTCTCGCGCCGTGCCGCCGGGCATCGCGCGAGGAGTGAGCACGTCATCGTCGCGAATGTGGACCGGGTGTGGTGCGTGCAGTCCACGTTCAAGCCCAAGCTCAACCC
>JBCCPW010000096.1:0-9423 GCA_039024735.1 Bacteroidota bacterium | reverse complement strand
TGGGCAATGCGTTCGTACGGCACGGAAACAACCTCTCTGTGAGAGGAGGCGGCTGACTCAGCAAACGCCCCATCGCCTCCTGCGTCTTGCCGGTTGAGACGAGCTACCAGTTCCGCCCGTTGCGCTCGCGGAAGCTGGGCGATGGCGTGTTCAATCTCCTGGATGCTCATGGCAAGATGTCCGGATGGGACGGGTCTATGAGAGTCAATGTAGGTTTCCAGAAACACAGGACCCGTCCTCGACACCCGGACGGTTCATCTCGGCACCGAGGCGGTGAGAGGGCAGATCACCCGTTCGCGCGCTCGAACTCGCGCATGAACGAGACCAGCGTGTCCACGGACTCCTGCGGGATGGCATTGTAGAGGGAGGCCCGCACGCCGCCGACCGTCCGGTAGCCCTTGAGCGCGAGGAGATCGTGCGTCTCCGCCTCGCGCACGAACTGTGCCTCCAGATCCTCACTCGGCAGACGGAAGGTGACGTTCATGAGCGAGCGGCTGTCCTCGCGGGCGGTCCCGGTGTAGAAGTCCGTCGCGTCGATGGCGCCGTAGAGCGTGGCGGCTTTCAGGCGGTTGCGCTCCGCCATCGACTCCAGACCACCGCTGCGCTCCAGCCACGCCATCACCTTGCTCAGGACGTACACGGCGAAGCTGGGCGGCGTGTGGAACAGCCGCTCGGCATGGGTGCCAAAGTCGAGGAGGGTCGGGAGGCCGTCCACGCGGGTCTGGAGGAAGTCCTCGCGGACGAGGACGGCGCAGACGCCGCTCGGGCCGATGTTCTTTTGCGCCCCCGCGTAGATGAGCCCGTAGCGCGAGGCATCGATGGGGCGCCCGAGGAAGTCCGACGAGGCGTCGCAGACGAGGGGCGCGTCCGCCTCGGGCTCGGTGGCGTATTCCGTCCCGAAGATGGTGTTGTTGGACGTGAAGTGGACGTAGGCGGCCCCCTCGGTGAGCGTGCGTTCGTCGTGTCCGGGGATGAAGCTGTAGCCTGCGTCTGCGCTGCTGGAGGCCACGGTCGCCGTCGCGCCCGGCCGGTCCTTCGCGACGATGCGCGCCTCCTTGATCGCCTTCGCGCTCCACGTGCCGGTGTCGAGGTAGTCGGCGGTCTGACCGGGGCCCAGGAAGTTGAGCGGGACCTGATGGAACTGGAGGCTCGCGCCGCCCTGGAGGAAGAGGATGTGCCACTCATCACCGAGGCCAAGGAGCCGCTTCATGGCGGCCTTGGCGCCTTCGTGGACCTCGGTGTACTGGGGCGAGCGGTGGCTGATCTCCATCACCGAGGCCTTCGCGTCCGAGAACGAGAGTAGTTCCTCGCGGACCTCTTCGAGGACCTCGGTGGGGAGTGCGGCAGGACCGGCGGAGAAGTTGTGGCCGCGCACGAGGGCGGCGTCAGCGGAGACGGGCAACGGTTGGGCGTTCGAGATGGAGAGGTCTGGAACGTAGCGCGCTCGTACAGGTGCCGCACGCCCCATCGGTCCCGCCTCGGTCCCCGCACCGAGGCACCGAGGCGGGCGGGATCAGAAGCGCACGCGCGCGCTGACCGACGTGTAGGTCGTTGCGAGCATGTACCTCTGGCAGCATGTCGCGTCGTACGGCGAGCCGCCTGCCAGTTGGGCCGTGATCAAGGCCGGGCCCACAGTGGCTCGGGCGTAGAGACCGACCTGAATCACGGGAGTAAAGGCGTTGACCGGATCCCCGAACTCGTCTAGACCGGTGGTGAAGAGCGGAGATCGGACGGAGGCGTACTTCGCGATTAGACCCACGCTCCTTCGAGACTGTACGTCGCCCCACGCCCGCCCCGCGCTCCCTTGGACCACGAGGTACCGGTGTGTGCTCTTCGTCTGTCTCGCGACCACGCTGCCTGGACGGTAGTCTTCCTGTGCCCGTCCCCATCCCACGCTGAGAGCCCCCTCGGCCTCCACCCCTCCTTCCGCGGGAGACCTCACTGCGGTGACAGCCACCTCGCCAGTTCGATGCTCCAGCGTATACCCTTCGCTGTTTGTCATCCCCAGGTCGTCCGTAGCCGACACCCGGATACCCACGGATCCCGCGACCCGGGCGCCCGCTGCTATCGCGAGGGCCGACGTTTCGTTTTGTGACCGCCGAGAATCAATGGGGCTGTACCACGAGACTTCCGCCCACGGAGCTGCCGATGGCTCAGGAGCGCTGAGAGGAGGAGGCACGTAGGCAATCGGTGCTGTCGGGGAATTTCCAAACCCGGAGCACCCGCTTACGAAGATGACAAGCCCAATCCAGCATGTGATGCGGGAAGCAGTTTGATCGCAGGAGGTACTCATACTTTACAACCTACTCGGATTCGCACCTTCGTGTGTTCGACGACCATCCTTCGTCTCCGTGCGCGCTGCGTCGGGTTTGGGGCCTCGCCGTGAGAACGGTGGATATGCAGGAACGGCCTGGTGTTCTCACCAGATAGAAGGGGGTGAACCCCTCCGCCTCGGTCCCCGCACCGAGGCGGGCTACGCGGGGACGGCCTGCTGCGCCTCGGCCCACCGCGCCGCCTCGGCCAGCGTCATCGCGCCGGAGAGGTTGGTGCCGTGGTGCGGCTCCACGTGCACGTCACCGAGGTAGGTGTCCCCTCGCGCGAGGACTCCGCCGAGTGCCTCCAGCTTGCCGACGAGCGCGAACGCAGCCGACTGCGGCGTGGAGCACGAGACGGGCGGGTTGGCCTCCCCGTGAATGGCAAACTCTGAGGGCGCAGCACCATCGGTGGGATAGCCGTGCCAGTGGGCCAGCGCGAGGCCGTCGGTGGCGAGCGCCTGCTTGAACGGGTCGTCCGGGCGATGCGCGCTGAGAATGGAGGCGGCGAGGGCGTTGCCTGCCGCGTGCGCGAGGATCGCGAGGGTGTCGTACGAGGGGCGGGCCGCCTCGGCGCCAGGCGGTGTGTCGAAGAGGATGCGGCCCCGGACGAGGCTCAGGCGGACGAGATCGCGCTCGGGCACGATGCGGGTCTTCTCACAGCCGGACCGGGTGCAGAGCACGGAGACCTCGGGCACGTCCACGAGCCAGTCCGTCCCGCCGACGGGAGCGCACGCCGTCCACGTGCCGCCGAGGTCGCGAACGGGCGTCTCGCGCCAGTCCATCGCGCGGACCGAGGCGGGGGCTTCCGCGAGGCGCCGGGCGGGAAGACCGGAGACGGGCAGCTGGTGCGCGAGGAAGCCGTAGCTCATGCCCGTCCGCTGATCGAGGTACGCGGCGACGATGCGGCGGAAGAAGCGGGTGCGGTAGCGGAGCGCGTCCAGCGAGGTATGAGCGAGCAGCAGACCACTGGCGTCCCACGCCCTCGCGCCGTCCAGGAGGGCATCCACCTCGGTCCCGAGGCGGGAGAGGTCGAGGGCGCCCTCGCGGACGGTGATCGCGTCGGGGTCGGGCGGGCGGACCTGGGCGGCGAGCTTCGGCACGAGCGCGTGCAACACGTCGTCGGCTGGGTCCTCGGCGGAGCCGCAGCGGATGACGGCCCCGTTCATGGTGCAGATCGTCCATCGGTCCTCGTGGACGAACACCGGGATGTGCGTCAGATTCCACGCGAGGACGCCCACGATGCCGTCGAGCGTGGCCTGGAGGCTGGCGCCGGGCGCAACGGGCGGTTCGCGGTCGTACAGCGCCACGAGCGGGTTGCGGTAGAGGCTGCTCACGCGCCGGATCGCGAGGGCATCGTCCGGCCCCTCGCCCTGCTCCACCACGACGATGCCTTCGCGGACCTTGCCCGCACCATTCAGCGAACGCTCGAACGGGATGATCTCGGCGCCGAGCCTCGCGAGATGCGCGCGGAGGCGCTGCGCGAAGGCATCCAGCGCGGGCGTGTGCTCGTGCGGGGGCGCGAAGGTGACGCGGAGCGCACGGGCCATCTCGCGCGGTGCGAGCGGGGCATCGTCGGGCAGGCCGAGGAGGCGGTAGGCGAGGCGGGCGTTGGTCACGGCGCGAACCTACCGCTGCTGCCGTGCGCGGGCGGGCCGTCTCGGGCGGGCCGTCTCGGGACCGAGGCGGACGGTGGCACGCGGGGTCAGACGACCTGCTCGCCCGCGCGGGCCACCTCGGCGGTGAACAGGTCGGTCAGCCGCGCCGTCATTGGGCCGGGCTCGCCCGTGCCGATGGTCCGGCCGTCGAGACGGGTCACAGCGGCCAGTTCTCCCATCGTGCCGGTGCAGAACATCTCGTCGGCGCGATACGCCTCCGCCTGCGAGTACCGGCCCACACGGTGCGGGATGCCCGCCTCGGCGCACAGATCCAGGACGGTCTGGCGCGTGATGCCCTCGGGACAGGCGTCGGTGTGGGAGGTCATGACCACGCCGTCGCGGACGAGGAAGACGTGCGTGCCGTTGCACTCCGCGAGGAAGCCGTCGCGGTCCAGCAGCAGCGCGGCATCCGCCCCGGCGGCGTTGGCCTCGATCTTGGCGAGGATGCTCTGAAGCAGGTTGTTGTGGTGGATCTTGGGGTCCAGGCAGTCCGGCGGGAAGCGCCGCACCGAGGAGGTGGCGAGCGTGAGGCCCGTCTTGCGGTAGACGGGCGCCTTGAACTCCGCCAGCACGATCAGCGTCGGGCCGAACTGGTTGAGGCGGGGGTCCATCCCGCTCGTGATCTTGGTACCGCGCGAGAGCGTGAGCCGGATGTGGACGCCGTCGCGCATGGCGTTGGCCTCCAGCGTCTTGCGGATCTCGTCCACGATGGCCTCGCGTGAGGGGATGCCCGGGATCGCGAGGGCCTTGGCGGAGTCCACGAGGCGGGCGAGGTGCTCACCGAGGCGGAAGATCTTGCCGTCGTAGAGGCGGAGGCCCTCCCAGACGCCGTCGCCGCCCTGCACGAGGGAGTCGAACGGGGAGATCCCCGCGTCGTCTCGGTGGACGAGGCGGCCGTTGATGTTGACGATCAGGTCGCGGTTGCGCTCGTCGAAGGTCTGGAGCATGGAGTGAGGACGACGGACCGCAGACGACAGACCACGGCCAGATCAGAAAGGGAGTGGGAGTTTGTAATCGGCTGCGTCTTCGCGTACCCCCATTCGTCCACCGAGCGAGCGCTGGAAGACCGCAAGCTGACGGAAGAGCGTCTCCGCCTCGCGAGAGGCCGCCCGGAGTTGCTCAGGCTCGACGTAGCCACGTCGCTGAATCAAGTGGAGACACGCGACGGTTTCCACCAGGGAACGCTGGGCGTATCCGAGGAATCGAGACTGCTCGGCATCCGATTGCCCCACAGCGCCTTCCGCAATGTTGAGAGCGACGCTGGTCGCGGCCCTGCGGATCTGATCCGACAGGTTGAACCGCTCGGCTGGAGGCAACTCGCGCGCGATGGCTTCCGCTGCGTCCGAGTAGTCCAGCGCCCGCTGCCACACCTCTAGCTTCTCGAACTTGAACGCCATGGGGCAGGATACTCAGCCTGTGGTCGGTCGTCCGTCGTCTGTGGTCCTCAGCGCGAACGCGCTCAGCCGCTCGAACAGCGGGACCGCCTCGGTGAGCACGCGGCGGAGGCGAGCGGGGAGATCCGCCTCGGCACCGAGGCGGGGAGGGTCGGGCGGCGCGAAGCCGGTGGTGGCGTAGAGGCGCGTGTACCAGACCGGACCCCAAACGCCGTCCGTCTCTCGCGGGCCGGGGGCCCACGTGAGCATGGTGGGGTCCCACGGGACGCCGAGGGCGGTGCACAGCGAACGGAGCGAGCCCTCGGGATTGTCTCGAACGGCGCGGCCATCCAGCACGGGCGGGGCGTGACCGAGGCGGTCGGCGGTGCGGTCGAAGAGATCGACCTGCTGCGGGAGGCCGGTGTCGGCAAGCGTCGCGTCCGGGAGGACCTTCGCGAGGGACGCCAGCATGGCGGCGGGCTCGCGGATCAGGAAGGCATGGCGGAAGACCCGGAGCCACTCGCGGCCCACCTCGGGCGTGAGGTGGTGGGCCATGTGCTTCTGGTACCAGATCGGCGCGCCGCCGGGTGCGGGACCTGAGAGATGCTCGGCAACCTCGCGCCAGTCGGTCGGCTGGCTCGCCATCACCTCGGTGCGCATGGGGTGGGGCTTGCCGGTGGTGGCGAGGTAGGCGGCGTAAAGCGGCTCGTCGGAGACGGCGGTGTCCGCGCGGGAGCCCCACGCACGCATCGTCGCGGTGGAGACGTTGCGGGGTCCACTCCACATCGCGATGCGGACAGGCGGCGGGGTCGTCGGCATGGCGCGAGGCTACGCCTGCCTCGGTCCCCATGCCCGATTCACTTCCGCCTTAGTGCCGAGGTGGAGGAGGTCGCAGGTTGGAGGAGCAGTGTAGACACTTTTGTTGACACGCGACAGTGAGGACCTTTACTTCATCCCCGGTTGGCTGGGGACAAACCACACCCCCAGCCTCCGCATCTGCCTGTCTCCGCTTGTCTACTCCCAGCCACCTGAAGACGGATTGTGGGGACGCATCACGATCACTACCGCCATGTCTGCCACCATCATCAAGCTCCGCAAAGTCGGCAACTCGCTCGGCGCCACGTTCCCGAAGGATCTCCTGGACCGCCTTGGCCTCGAAGAGAAAAGCGAGCTCCACCTCATTGAGACCGACGATGGATTCACGCTCAAGCGCTACGATCCGGACTTCGAGGCCGTCATGGAAGCCTACCGGGAAGGCGCGAAGCAGTACGCCAACGCACTGCGTGAGCTCTCGAAGTAATGACGGAGCCCATCTGGATCTCGCGGCAAGCTGCCGAGGCGATTCATCGGGGGCAGCTCCGCGAGCACGGGGGACGCTGGGGCATACGCGACGAGAACCTTCTGGAGTCTGCACTCGCCCGTCCGCAGCAGCGCTATGCGTACGAGCCTGACTCGGATCTCTTTGACCTCGGCGCGGCCTACGCCTTCGGCATCACGCGCAACCATCCGTTCATTGATGGGAACAAGCGGACGGGATACATGGCGCTGTATTCGTTTCTGGGCGCGAACGGGTACCGGCTGAATGCTCCAGAGCCTGCCGCCGTCATCACCATGCTCGCCGTGGCGGCGGGCGAGATGGACGAGGCCGCGCTCGCGGCGTGGGCGCGAGAGAACAACGAGCCGCGCTGACCCCACCCGCCTCGGTACCGAGGTGGAAACCCTGGCAAGAGCACGCAGACGCGGGCACGAGACAGCGATGCAGACGTAGCGTGCCGTGATGCCCGAGATCGACCTCGTTCCCGCCGACGCCGAGACCCGCCTCGGCTTCCACCTCGTCCGCGCCCGGCTGACCGCGAGTGCCCGCACGCCGTACGGCCGCGAGCGCCTGGGCGCACTCCGCCCGCAGTCCAGCACCGAGGCGGTCCGGTTGGGGCTGGAGCGGGCGGGCGAGATGCGCGCGGCGCTCGCGAGCGGGGCGCCCGTGCCCGTCCGCGAGGCGCCCGATGTGCGGGCCACCCTCCGCCGCCTCGGTCCGCAGGGGGCCATCGCCAGCGGCGAGGACCTGGCCGATGTGCGGCGTCTCCTCGAGGCGCTCCGCACGCTCCACGACGATCTCCACGGGCGACGGGCCACAGTCCCCGCACTCTGGACCGTCGCGCAGGGCATCGTGGTGCTGGCGGCGCTGGAGGACCGAATCGCGCGAGCCATCGACGACGACGGGAGCGTGCGCGATGACGCGAGCCCGGAATTGCAGCGGCTCTCGCGCCAGATCGCGAGTCTGGAGGGGCAAGTCCGAGCGGCCGTGCAGAGTGCGCTCCGCGCCGCCGCGGCCGAGGGCTACGCTGCCGAGGACCAGCCGACGATCCGAGGCGGGCGGGCGGTCATCCCGGTGCGTGCGGAGGCCAAGCGGAAGGTGCGCGGCTTCGTGCAGGACGTCTCCGGGACGGGCCAGACGGTCTACATCGAGCCCGCTGCGGCCGTGGACCTCAACAACGAGATCCGCGAGGTCCAGATCGCGCGAGGGCGCGAGATCGAGCGGATCCTGGCCGACCTGAGTGGGCACCTCCGCCACCACCGGCCGGACGTGGAACGCAGCCTCGGCGCACTCGCGGTCCTGGACGAGGCGCACGCGGCGGGCCGCCTCGCGCACGAACTGGACGCCCTCGTGCCCGAGATCGCCGAGGCGGGTCCGATGCGGCTCGTGCAGGCGCGGAATCCCGCTCTCCTTCTCCACCTCGGTGCCGAGGCGGCCCGCATCCGCGAGGAGACCGGACGGGCGACGGAGCCTCGGGCTGTGGTGCCGCTGGATCTCACGCTGGGCGAGGACGCACACACGCTCGTCGTCACGGGGCCGAACGCGGGCGGCAAGTCGGTCGCGCTGAAGACGGTGGGGCTGATGGCGCTGATGGCGGCGTGCGGCCTGCCCGTCCCGGCAGCGCCCGGCACACGGATCGTCCTGCCGACGCGGCTCTTCGTGGACGTGGGCGACCGCCAGTCCATCGAGGACGATCTCTCGACGTTCACGAGTCATCTCGTGCTCATGCGGCGCGTTCTGGAGGAGGCCGACGACCGCTCGCTCGTGCTGATGGACGAGGCGGGCACCGGCACCGACCCCGCCGAGGGCGGCGCCATCGCGAGGGCAGTTCTCCGGCGACTCACGCAGCGCCGTGCACTCACCCTCGCGACGACCCACATCGGGGCGCTCAAGGCCTTCGCGCACGACACGCCCGGTGTGGAGAACGCCGCGATGGAGTTCTCGCGCGAGCGCCTGGAGCCGACGTACCGCTTCCAGACGGGCGTGCCGGGCTCGTCGTATGCCTTCGAGATCGCCCGGCGTGTCGGGTTGGACTCACCGGTCATCGCCGAGGCACGCGAGACGCTCGGAGAGAGCGCGGCCCGGCTGGAAGACCTCCTCGCTGAGGCGGAGGCCCGCACAGAGACCGCCGAGCAGGCCTCGCGCGAGGCCGCCCAGCGGCTCGCCGAGGCGGAGCGAATCAAGGCGGACTACGAGCAACGACTCGAACGGCACCGTGCCGAGCGCGACGCGATCAAGGCCGCCGCTCTCGCCGATGCCGACCAGATTCTCAAGGACGCCAACGCCGCGGTGGAACGGGCCGTCCGCGAGATCAAGGAGGCCGAGGCGGAGCGCGAGGCGACCCAGCGGGCGCGGGAGCAGCTCGCGGAGAAAAAGCAGGAGGTTCGGCGACGGGCGCGCTCCGTCTCCACGCGGCAGAAGCGCCGCGCGCGTCAGCCTCGCGACGTGTCCCGCCTCGGTGCCGAGGCGGGGGGACCCATCGGTGTGGGCGATCAGGTCCGGCTGGACGAGGCAGGCGCCGTGGGCGAGGTGCTGGAACTGACGGGCACCGAGGCCATCGTGGCGCTCGGGGCGCTGACCTCGCGCGTGAAGCTGACCCGGCTTACGAAGGTCGGCGGGCGCACCGAGCAGCAGGTCATCGTCGGGGGACCGGCCGCGCGCGATCCCCTGCCGGTGACGCAGGCACGAACCCGGGTGGACCTGCGGGGGCAGCGGGTGGAGGCGGCGCTCACCGAGGTGGAGCGGCTCGTGGACGAGGGACTGGC
>JBCCPW010000095.1:0-9423 GCA_039024735.1 Bacteroidota bacterium | reverse complement strand
GCCGACAAGCGCGAGGGCGAAGAAAAGCAGGAGGTGGCGCATGGCGCGAAGGTATCGCCTGGGATCTTTGCGGGACCACAGACCTCGTGCTCCGTGCGCACCGAGGCGGAACGGAGCCATGCGTCGTTCCGGGTGACGCGTGGGTACACGAAGGGTGCTCCCCGGTCTCTTTGACCCACGGACGACCGATCGCGGCCACGGAAACGGCCGTCGTCCCCGTGTGTCGATCCCTCACGCCAACTCAACAACACGGCGGCCGCGTCTCGGCACCGAGGCGGGACGGGTCACGCAGCGGCGCGCGACGCGAGGTCCCGCAGGCACACCTCGGTCATTAGCCGGGCTGCGAGCGGAAGGGCCGCCTCGTCGAGGTCGAACCGTGAGTGGTGGAGCGGGTAGCGGGTCTGCTCCCCGCTCGCCGTCCCGATGCGGATCATCGTGCCGGGGACGTTCTTGAGGACGTACGAGAAGTCCTCGCCGCCCATGCTCGGCAGCGGGATCGGCATGACCGCCTCGGGCCCGAGCATCTCCAGTGCGACGGCCCGCGCGGCCTGGGTCTCGGCGGGATGGTTGTACACGGCCGGGAGCGAGTGGTGGTAGTCCACGTCCACGTCAGCGCTGTAGACGGCCCCGAGGGCGCCTGCCACGCGGCGGATCTTCTCGCGCAGGTACGTGAGCGTCTCATCGTCTGAGCAGCGGATGGTGCCGCCGAACTCCACGGTGCTGGGGATGACGTTGAGCGCCTCGCCGCCCTGGAGGCGGCAAATCGTGATGACGGCGGGCCGACGGGCATCGGTGACGCGACCGGCCAGCTGGTACAGCTCCGCCATGATCTGCTGCGCGATCCAGACGGTATCCGCCGTCTCATGCGGCCTCGCGCTGTGCCCGCTCCGCCCGCTCGCGACGGTCACTTCGAACGGCGAGCACGCGGCCGTGAGGGAGCCCTCGCGGAAGCCTGCGCGACCCACCGGAAGTGAGGGGTCCACATGAACGGCGTAGGCGGCCTCCACGCCATCCAGCACGCCATCCTTGATCATGATGGGGGCGCCGGAGGGGGTGCTCTCCTCGTTGGGCTGGAAGAACACGCGCAGGGTGCCGTGGATGTCGCCCCGGCGGGCATCGGCGAGAGCGGCCACCCCACACGCGATGGCGACGTGCGCGTCGTGTCCGCAGGCGTGCATCACGCCGGGCGTGGTGGAGCGGTACGGCACGTCGGTGGCCTCCTCGATGGGCAGCGCGTCCATGTCCGCGCGGTACGCCACGATGGGGCCGGGGTGCTCGCCGACGATGTCCACCGCCAGACCTGTCGTGGCGAGCGGTGGGCCGGGTTCCAGGCCGCGAGAGGCGAGCCACTCGCGGATGGTCAGGGACGTGCGGTGCTCCTCAAATCCAAGCTCCGGGTGCGCGTGCAGGTCGCGACGCAGAGCGGTCAGGTCCTCCGCGAGGGAGGCGTCGGTCGGTCGGGGAGGCGCGGTCGGGGCGTCGAGCACGGAGCGAACGGTGGATACAGAAAGGTAATCGGGCCTCAGGCGCTCTGGCTCCGGTGGTATCGGCCCGCGCGCTGAGACGATGAGTATCGGTAGATCCCGTCACCAGTTCAGCGGCGCAGGATCGCCGAGACGAACCCCACCGCCTCGGTGCCGAGGCGGGTCGTCTCAGTCCAGCACCTCGTGTTGGCTGTGGGCGACCGGCGCCGCCGCAAACAGCGGCTTCGTCTGTGCCCATGTCGTGCGAAACAGCTCCGATTGGCGGTACGCCTCCAGCGCCTCGGGGCCGGTCCACAGGCTGTAGGTCGTGAAGACGTTGGGGTAGCGCGCGTCTCGCCACAGCGCGAGGTGCTCGCAGCCCTCTCGAGCTCGGATCTTGGGCCGGGCCTCGCGAAACAGATCGAGGAACGTCTCGACGTGCGACGGCGCGAAGGTCATCCGAACGGTGCGGATCAGCATGGCAGGGACGGAATCGTGGACCACGCGAAGGGCTCGACCTCCACCCAGGCGCCGACCGGGGCCTCGTCCCAATCGGCGGGGAGGTGCGCGAGGCCATCGCCAAGGAGCGAGAGAACGGCGTGCGACGCCTGATGCCCGGCGGGCACGACCTTCAGGGTGCCGTCCGATGCGCGAGTCGCGGTCACGCGCGCGAAGGTGTGGAGGCCGGGCGCTTTCGAAATGGGTGCACCGAGGCGGGCCTCTTCCGTCCGCCTCGGTGAGGCCACAGATTGCATCGCGGCGAGGAGGGGACGGGCGTACACCTCGACCCCCACCGAGGCGGAGACGGGGTTGCCCGGCAGGCCCAGGACGGGCGTCGCGCCGTGCGTCCCGAAGAGCAGCGGCTTGCCGGGGCGCTGCCGCACGCGCCAGAACGCCCACGTCACGCCCGCCGCGCTGAGGTCGTCGCGCACGCGGTCCCGGTCGCCGACGGAGACCCCGCCGGTCAGCAGCACGAGGTCGGGGGCGTCGTCCAGCACGCGGGCGAGCGATCCCGGGTCGTCGCCCGTGTGAACCACCTCGGGGATGCCACCTGCCCAGCGAACTTGTGCCGCGAGGATCGGGCCGTTGGCGTCGCGAATCTGACCGAGGCGGAGTGGGCGGCCCGCGGGCACCACCTCGTCTCCCGTCACGACGATCCGAACGCGAGGCGGCCGCGAGCACGGAACCGACGACACGCCGACTGTCGCGAGCGCCCCGACGACCGCAGGCGTGACCCGCGTTCCCTTCGCGAGAACCGGTGCGCCTGCTTCGATGGCCGAGCCGCGCGGTCGGATGGAATGGCCCGCGTCGGGACGGCGGTGCACCGTCACCGCCTCGGTGATGCCGTCGGTCCACTCCACCGGCACGACCGCCTCGGCCTCGGGCGGGACGACGGCGCCTGTCGCGATCTGGACGGCCGCGCCCGGCGGCATCGTGCCCGTGAACGGAGCCCCGGCCCAACTGGCCCCCACAACCGGCAGCGTCGCGGGGAGTTCGGCCACGTCACCGAGGCGGACCGCGACGCCGTCCATCGCCGAGGCGTCGAACGGCGGGACAGCGTCCGGCGCGACGACGGGCTCCGCGAGGACACGTCCAAGGGCCTCGGCGAGCGGCACAGACTCCGTTGGAAGGGGCCGGGCGGTCGCGAGCACGATCCGCCGGGCCTCCTCGACGGAGATGTCCTGTCGCATCGGGGGAGGAGCGCCGTGGGCTCCCGCCTCGGTGCCGAGGCGGAGGGGGCAGACGTCAGCCGGTGAATCCGAAGATGCCCATGAACTTCATCGCGAACGGCATCGAGCCCCGAAGCTTGGCCTTGCCCTGCATCATCGCCATCATAGGGTTCAATTCGCCGTTCTCGATCTTGAGCCAGTCGGCGGCATCGGCGGAGAGCTTCAGCGCGGCGTCCTCGGGCGCCTCGCCCTCGCGGATGTCCAGCGTGCCGTCGTTGACGTGCAGCACGATGTCGCGCGGGTCGTCGCCGGTGAGGCGCATGTGGACGGTCTCGTTGACGCCCTGGGCCTTGTCGGCCTGGAAACGGTCGGGGTAGGACGCGAGTACTTCGTCGATGGACGCGTAGCGGGGCATGGGGGTGGGGGAGAGTGCGGCGCGAAGATAGAGCGAGCCCGCGCGCAGGATGGAACGGCGACCGGCCGCCACCGTGTGTCCGCCATGCCCGACGTTCGCACGCACACGGTTGCCACGCCCACCGGCCTCCTGTCCATCGACTCGCACCCGGAGCCCTCGCGCGCCCGGCGCCGTCGCGAGGCCGAGCATCATCGGTTCCTGGGGGATCACTGGACCGAACTGAAGGCGGCCTCGCACGGTGGCTATCGCGAGTATGGGGCGGGCGCCGTGGTGCTCTGGCGCGAAGACACGCCCAGCCGCTGGCGGCCGCGTCCGTTCGAGCCGGAGCGGCTCTGGTACACCACGCAGATCCACGTCCTGCCCGGTGCCACCGAGGCGGACTTCTCCGGCTGGGAGTCGGAGCTGCTGGAGACGTACACGCCCGATACCGAGGCGCTCGTCGTGTTCGTGGAGGGCACCTCGTTTGCGGGCTATCGGCTGCGCGGCAGCACGTCCCCACGCGAGGCGCATCGCGGCACGTCTGCGTCTCTCAACTGAGGTCCCCGAATACGCCCGCCTCGGTGTCACACGGGGACCGAGGCGGGCCCTTGCCAGTCCGAGTCTCTCGGCGACGCATGCATGTCGCCCCGTGAACCGTTCCCGTGTCATGCTACGATTCCTCCTCGCGCTTCTGGTGGTCTGTGCCGCTGCGCCGCTCGCTGCTCAACCTGCCATCGAAACACCTCTGAACCGGGTGCTCTCGTCCGTCGTCCGCGCCGATGGGCGAGTGGACTACCGGGCCCTCGCGCAACGCCACCGCGCCGATCTCGATGCGGCGCTGGAGGCCATCGCGGACCAAAACCCGGCGGCCCTGCGGTCGGACGCACAGAAGACGGCGTTTCTGATCAACGCCTACAACGCGCGGGTGCTGGAGCGCGTCCTCGCGCACCCTCGTGCAACCAACTTGGAGCGGCAGGGGCTCTTCGGGGCGTTCTTCGAGACGCCGTTTCCGGTCGCTGGGACGCGGGCCACACTGAACCAAATGGAGCACGGCGTCCTGCGCCGCCAGTCGCGCGTGGACGGGCGCGCGGTCCCGGCGGCTCTCCGCGCGATGCGGCCCAGCCGCCTCGATCCTCGCATTCACGCGGCAGTGAACTGCGCGGCGATCTCGTGCCCGCGCCTCCAGCCGCGCGCCTTCACGGCCCGGACGCTCAACAGGACGCTGAACCGCGCGATGCGCGAGTGGCTCGGGTCGTCTCGGTTCGCCCGTGTCTCGGGGCGGACGGTCACGGTGTCATCGCTCGTGGACTGGTTCGGAGCCGACTGGGAAACCGCCCGACGCCCGTTGGGAGATGCTCTGCTCGCCGCGATGCCTGGAAACCGTCGCGATGCGGCGGCAATCCGAGCGGCGCTGGAAGGGAAGACGCGAGCGGCGTTGAAGGCGGATCGGCGGGTCCGCTTTGCCTACGACTGGACGGTCAACCGGGCGCGTTGATCGGTCCGCCTCGGTGCGGAGGCGATAGGGTCAAGCGTGGCGTGGGGCGTGCGCAAATCCCGAGGCTTTGCTCGTTCCCGCACCGAGGCGGTCTAGAAGTCGCTCGTGTGATGTAGTATCTGAATTATTCCGGCGCCAAACTCGCTAGTGCTTGTTCTGGGGCGCTAGCTCCTCCACTCAATGAGACTCATTCCCGTACTGATCGTCGTTGCGCTTGTGGGGGGATGTAGTGACCCCATCAAGGGGGCGTGGTACGATGAAGTCCATCAGACGGCGGGCTGGTGGGAGACCGTGGGCTATGATCTTGACGCTGACGACCTCGAAGACCCTGAGATCGCGTTCGGCCTCCTTCTAAACACGAACGAGTTTGCTGATAGCCACGTGGGCATCGGAAGCGTGCCCTCGGACCAGTACCTAGCGTTCAACACGCTTCTCCAACGCGAAGACGCGCCAAAGGCATTCGGTGTGTTGCTACGTCGGGCCCACCCAGCGGGGCAACTCTACGCCCTGAACGGTCTGTACTTGACCGACCGAGCCCGCTTCGAGAACGAGGTCTGGCAGTACGCGACCTCCAGTGAAACGGTCCTCACCCTAAGCGGGTGCGTCGGTGGCTTCGCAACAGTAGGAGAAATCGTTCGACACCCGGAGGGGATCAGACTGCCCGAGGGTGTTTCGTACATGGAACGGGCGAAGGCATGGTTCGAGGCCCTCAACCGAGGCGAGCGAGAGCCGGATTCACTCTTGGAGGGGCAGCGCGACATCGTCGGGGGCGTCTGGCCCGAGATACTAGACGCTCGGGGACGGTAGACGCCATGCCGTAGTATCTGCCACAGAAGGCTGACCGGACGGTGTTGCATCTTCACCTTGTTCCGCCTCGGTGAACCTGCTGCACACAGCACACGTCAGCCGTCCGTGCGATACGCATCTGACCCGGTTCCCCCCATGGCAATACAGTACCTGGAGATTGTGACCCCCGCTGTGGAGGCCGTCTGTGCCACGTATGAGCGAACGCACGGCGTCACGTTCGGGGACGGCGACCCGGCGCTCGGAGGGGCTCGCATCGCCCGACTGTCCGGGGGTGGTCTGATGGGCGTACGCCCTCCTCTTCATGACGCCGAGACGCCTGTCGTCCGTCCCTACCTGCTCGTCCACGATCTGGAGGCCGCGGTCACCGCCGCAGAGGAAGCAGGAGCTATGGTCGCGCTGCGCTCGATGGTCTTGGAGGGGCACGGGACGTGCGCCATCGTGATCCAGGGCGGAATCGAGATGGGGTTCTGGCAGATCTGAAGGAGGCAGCGTAGAGGGATCCGCCTCGGTGCACTGGACCCCTGGCCGGAGCGGCAGGTGGCATCGATATCCCACCGAGGCGGGCGGCATCGCGATCTTGCCGGTCCACTGTCTGTCTCCTCATGTCTGCCCGCGTCCTTCAGGTCAACATCTCCCAGGGCGGCGTGCCCAAGCGGGCCGTCGCGGAAGCCTACGTCGGGCGCGAGGGGCTCGCGGGCGACGCCGTCAACCACCCGAAGGTCCACGGCGGGCCCGAACGGGCCGTCTGTCTGTTTCCCGTCGAATTGATCCAGGCGCTCCAGGACGAGGGACACCCCATCTTTCCGGGCGCCGTGGGTGAAAACCTGACCGTCGCGGGCGTGGACTGGTCTGCCTTAAAAGTCGGCGACGAGGTCGCAGTGGGGGAGGAGGTCGTGCTCCAACTCGCGAGCCGGGTGGAGCCCTGCAACACCATCAAGGCCTACTTCGCCGACGGCAACTTCAAGCGCATCAAGCCGGACCGCTCGCCGGGGGAGACGCGGTGGTACGCCCGGGTGCTTCGGGAGGGGACGGTGCGTCCGGGCGACGCGGTTCGGGTCTAGGGTCCTCCCGCGAGAGACGGCGTGTCTCCACCGCGAGGACGACGAGCCAGCCGATGAGCAGCAGCCCGCCCGCGAGGCCGAGCAGGCCATCCAGCAGGGTCCACCTCGGTCCCGAGGCGGAGAAGGTAGGGTTGCCCGTTGCCCAGACGAGCGTGTTCGCACCGATGAGCACCAGCCGCACCTCGGTCGGCCCGACGCGTCCGATGGGGGCAAGCACGTAGCGGCCCCTCGCGAGGCCGACCTGCGCTGCGTGCAGCATGTGCGCGAGGTAGGCACCGAGCACCAGCAGCACGAGCCAGGGCCTCGCGAGGCCAGACACTGCCATTCCGCCAAGGAAGAGCCACGCCGCGACGGCATCTGCGGAATGATCGACGAAGAAGCCGTACCGCTCGCGTTGGATGTGCCGCTCCCGAGCGAGGGTGCCGTCCAGGCTGTCCCCGATCCAATGGACGACCCACGCAACCGAGGCGAGATGGAGCCAGAGCAGGTCGCGTCCGGCGAGGGCATACGCGACGCCGCCCATGACCGCCGCGAGGAGGGCGAGGGCCGTCAGATGATCCGGGGTAACCCATCGCGGGAGTCTCCTCGCGAGGGCGGGCAGCACGCGCGCTTCGAGGGGCGCGGTGAAGGAGCGGATCTCGCGGTCGAGGGCCATGCGCCAAGCTAGTGGGTGCGCCCGTCTCGGTGAAGTTCGGCGAGTGTACCGAGGCGGGGCGCCCGCGCCGTGCCTTCACGGGAACCCCTGGCACCCGCCGGGTATCTTCGCGCCTCACCCCAGCCCCCTTCGATGCGTCTCGTTCTCTTCGGCCCGCCCGGTGCGGGCAAGGGCACCCAGGCCAAGCGTCTCGCCGAGCGCCACGGCCTCGTCCACCTCTCCACCGGCGACCTCTTTCGCGCCGCGATCAAGGCGCAGACGCCGCTCGGTCAGGACGCCGACCGCTACATCCGCGAGGGGCTCCTCGTGCCGGACGAAGTGACGAATGGCCTCGTGGCGGAGAAGCTGGAGGCCATCGGCCAGGACCAGTTCGTACTGGATGGCTACCCGCGTACCATCGCGCAGGCCGAGTGGCTCATGAGCCACCTCGCGGAGCACGCCGCGCCTCTGACGGCCGTCGTCAGCCTCGTCGTGCCCGAGGAAGCCATCGTGGACCGCCTCTCGCGACGCCGAACCGACAAGGAGACCGGCGCGATCTACCACCTCGATTTCAACCCGCCGCCTGAGGATGTACCCGCTGAGCGGCTGCTCCATCGCAGCGACGATTATCCCGAGGCCATCCAGACGCGGCTCCGCGAGTACCATCGCGAAACGCAGCCCCTGGAGACTTTTTTCCGCGAGCACGCCCGCTTCATCGAGATCGACGGAACCGGCGGGCTGGACGAGGTCCAGGACCACATCTCCGACGCGCTCGCCGAGGCGGGGGATTCGGGCGACGCCTAACGAACTCGAACAGCACAATCGGAGGGTGTCCCATCCATCCGATGCCTGACTCCACCATCGGACATCGAATGAGTGCCACGTCTGTCACCCTCTCCACCGCCGTCGCCGAGGTGGAGGCCGGGCTCGCGGCCATCGCGCTGCCCGACGAGCCGGACGAACTGTACGCGCCTGTCCAGCACGCGCTCGAAGGAAAGGGCAAGCGGGTGCGTCCCGCGATGCTGCTGCTGACCGCTGAGGCGGTCGGGGGCGCTGAGGCCCGCGCCCGCGCGATGCCCGCCGCGCTGGCCGTGGAGGTCTTCCACACCTTCACGCTCGTCCACGACGACATCATGGACGACGCCCCAACCCGCCGGGGCCGCCCCACGATCCACGCAACGTGGGACGCGGCGACGGCCATCCTCGCCGGGGACCTGCTGTTTTCCATCTCGGCGGACCTGCTGCGCCGCACCGAGACGGCCCGCCTCGGTGACGCGTTGGGCGCGTTCCACGCGATGGTCGCGAGGCTGTGTGAGGGCCAGGCCCTCGATCTCGCCTTCGAAACCCGGCGCGACGTGACGCCTGAGGCGTACCTCGACATGATCGACCGCAAGACGGGGGCGCTGTTGGAACTCGCGCTCGACCTCGGCGCACTCGTCGGAGGGGCCACGGACGCCAACCGACAGCGACTGCGCGAGGCCGGGCACGCGCTTGGCCGTGCCTTCCAGATCCAGGACGACCTCCTTGATCTCACCGCCGAGGCGGACGCCCTCGGCAAGCCCATCGGCGGTGACCTCGTGCAGGGCAAGCGCGCCTGGCTCCTCCTCCGCGCCATCGAGCGGGCCGAGACGGACGATGACCGCGCCTTCTTCGATGCCGCCCTGGACGGCCTCGCGCCGGACCTCGTCCCCGAGGCACGCGCCCGGATGGACCGCCTCGGTGTGCTCGCGGAAGCGTCCGAGGCGGCTCGCCGCTACGCCGAGGCGGGCACCTCCGGCCTGGATGTGCTCCCAGACGGCCCGGCGGCTGATGCGCTTCGGGACCTCGCCCGCTCCCTCGCGACGCGTGGGACGTAGGGATGGGGGATGGGGGATGGGGGATGGGGGATGGGGAGGGCGG